>JBKPNF010000043.1:0-7911 GCA_046732455.1 Thermoproteota archaeon
ATACGAGATAGAAGCCAATGTCTCGTGGGCTCGGAGATGTGTATAAGAGACAGGTTCTACCCTTGAGCTTTAAAGATTATGTATTAATTCTTGTTATGGGTCTGGTTGTTCATGAACTGACGGGGGCACATTCTAGTCCAGTATGTTACGGAGAACAGAATCGGTTTGACATTAACTTTTATTTGCGTTCCCTTATCAAAGAATTTGATTTTACCATATTGGAAATCTCAACAAATGAGGTATTTGTCGTAAATTTAATAAAATTGAATCTCCTTCTTAGTGGAAGAAACCAATTGTGTGCCTCTTGATCGAAGGAAGAACAATAAATCTGAGAACTCTCAAGAATTCTGATGCTTATTCTGTTTACAAGAACGCGAATGATAGAGAGATTAGTAAGTATACCCGTTTTCCCTACCCATATAGGCTAAAGCATGCATATAATTTCGTTAGGTTATGCCAAGAAAATTACAAAAAGAAAACGGACTATGAGTTAGGGATAGAGTCCAAGGAAACTGGCAAGATAATTGGTATGATAAGCTTGATGCATCTAGATAATCTATTAAGAAATGCGGAAGTCGGATATTGGCTTGGAAAACAGTATTGGAGAAGAGGAATTACAATTGAGGCTCTGACTCTTATTCTCGACTACGGCTTTCATACTCTACAGTTGGTTAGGGTTTATGCTAAGGTTATGCATCCTAATCTTCCCTCAATCAGACTATTGCAGCGCGCCGGTTTTAGATACGAAGATAGAATAAGAAAAAGTTTTTTTAGGGACGGAGAATGGTTTGATGAACTAGTGTTTGCTTTACTAGACAAGGATTTCAAGGAGAACTGATAATGATATCAGCTTTGAGTAATGATCCCCGTCCAAACAGCATTGTTGAAAGATAATGAAGGCAATGATTGGTGGGGGGATACATGATCGTACTTAATGTCAAAAATCATTTGAAAGAACTAATAAGGGAGCGGGCCCCTCGCGCCATGAAGTGTTATCGCTTCAAAAAGTGGATTCTTCTTTGCTAGTCTTTTTGAATGCAAAAGGAAGGTAAAAGGTCTTGTTGGTGAACTAATAGAGTGGTATTCAAACTCAAGCGGCTGGTTTCAAGACAGTCCCGTTGGATTGACCTATAGTTTTGCTTAGCAACATCTCAACAATCCCTGGTAAAGGAGCAGGGCAAAGCCTAATGATGAGAATTATTTAAGTTTGTATCTGTTATAGAGTTAACAATGTTACATCTAATTTAAATGGTCGTTCAGTACTACGTGACTGGCAACACGTGTGCAAATAAGTGAACATAAAGAAGAAATTGTAGTCAATCTGTACACTTCAGGCATTCCAGAGGAGTTCATTGCATTACAACTAGATCTTGACATACCAACTGTAATATCCATCTTGAAGGAAAAGCATGTTTATCAGAAAGTCTAGGCAAATTCATCTCTATCTTTTTTCTCATAAACTCTATCACATTAGCGATAATTTTGGGGGCATTAGTTAGGCAAAGTGGTATTTTCTTTGTTAAATTGATTATCTGTCTATCTTCTTTCTATCGGACATCTCTTCCTTTGATTTGCTGCTATTACACCAAAAACTATAATGTCTCATATGGAACAATCTGAAAGGATTTTTCGATATACTCTGAGGTCAAAGTAACGGAATGTTTGAGCGTTCAGCTCTTTTATCGCTACTTCGAAATCACATTTCAGGAACCATATGCACATGCCTAGTGAAAAAAGACTAATTGTTTAAAGATCCAAATAATGATTGAAACCAAGATGATGGCTAATACTAAGAAAAATACTCCTTTTGACATCATTTCGCAGATACAGTGATAGTAAACGGGTCATGGCTATTAAAAATTAAAATTATAACATCGTCTTTAGG
Source organism: Thermoproteota archaeon (assembly GCA_046732455.1). Taxonomy (GTDB): domain Archaea; phylum Thermoproteota; class Nitrososphaeria; order Nitrososphaerales; family Nitrososphaeraceae; genus Nitrososphaera. Next base: position 1,886 of record JBKPNF010000043.1, read on the forward strand.
AAGATGCAATATAAAATATCTCTCTCTGTATTTTCTAATACTGTTCTCATTGGTGTAATAATACTTACTGGTTCCATTTCAGGCTAGATAAGGCAAAACTACTAGCTGGTTCTGGTAAGCGGCGGGATATAAACAACATCTTGTAAGTAATTTTGATGTTATGTTTCTTCTAGTTACCTGTCATATGGCATGTAATGATCTAATTAGAGTGTACGTGCGGTATTGACAGCAATAATGTGTCTAAAATGATCCTTTATTGATTTGGCCTATATGGCTGTTTTTTGCCTTCTTTTGTTTCATCCTTTATCTTGTAACTAACATCGTTAGGATCGAGTTTTCTTTCCATTTCTTGTCGAGTCTTGCTAGTCTTTATTGCTTTTTCAATATCTTCTTTCACTTTTTCTTCAACCTTGTCAACATTCGATGCCATTATTCAATACCACTGCCTATTCTTGTTCTACAAGTGATAATAAGCTATAATTCGAAAAGTAAAGAACCTTACAGTAAAACCTTGCTACAGTGGAGAAGACACACAAGTAGGACAACTGGACAATCTGGATGCTATCTGTATAGATACATAAGCACATTAGAGACATGGTAGGTTACCATCGCTCATAATGGATAAGCCTATCTCTTTGGATTCTTTCCAGTTTGGCCGGATTTTCACGGGGATATCCAAGTGCAATTATCCCTATCGGTCTGACATGTTCTGGCAGGTCAAGTATTTCTGATACTTCTTCGTCATTAAATGCTCCGACAAATGATGCTCCTAGCCCTTCATTTGTGGCAGTCAGCAAAATGAGCATTGATGCAAATGCCCCATCAATTATACTGTAGAATTCTTTTCCGCGCTCTCCGTATCTCCCTACGGAACGAGATGTATTCGAACATACAACGATCAGCACAGGAGCCTCTTCTAACTGCTCTTGATTTACTGAAGCTAGTCTGAGCTTTCTTTTTATGCTTGGATCTTTTATGACTATAAATTCCTGAACCTGAGTATGGCCTGCACTTGGAGCCCTACTGGCATTGTCTATCAGTTTATTGATTATTTTTTCAGCAACCTCTCTAGTCTGCTCATACTTTCTAATCATCTTTCGTTTTCTAATGACTTTGTCAAGCTCTTGTATGTTCTTAATCATTGAATACAAAATAAGAGAGCACAATATCGGTAATAAAAAATGCAATATGCTAGGAAGTCATCTGGAAGCTTCCCTTATCGAAATCATAGATAATCCATTTAGACAAAGCCAAGCAACGTTATTGCCAGTCTATCATACCTGATTTGAATCCTTCTGAAACTCTTCAGCTAACTGGTTCTGGTAATAACTATGCTAGAGATAAACTACATCTTGTAAGTAATTTTGATGTTCTGTTTCTTCAAGTTAACAATCTCTGCAAGAAGAGCGGGCCCCTCGCGCCATGAAGTGTTATCGCTTCAAAAAGTGGATTCTTCTTTGATAGTCTTTTTGAAGGTAACAAGAAGCTAAAAGGTTTCTGCGGTGTATGCCGGAGGGATTTGGATAAGAATTCATTTGAATCCAAAGATGAGTTCGGAAGTTACTCTTACCTATGGACTATTCCTAATCATATCTAATAGCTTTGTGAAGGAGTATTTATCCCCCCACTCTAGGCTAGACTGATAAAGAGGTCCTTTACAAAGGAACAATTACAATTACTTTTGTTATTGTAATGAACTATAGAGTGACGCTATAGCTGAAAGTAAGAAACAAAGAAGAAGTCTTTGGTTCCAGAGCTATGCCACTATCCAATAAAAATAGGAGCAAGAAAGCAAAACTGATGAAGAGAGATGAGAGAGAGGGGTGTATATATGCGTCTCTCTTGTAGCCATTATATGCCCCATCTGGGCTCCATCTCATCTCTCTTCCTTTTGATTTTGATATCATTACTCCATATTGTGATGATGCCTCACGACATGGAAGAATGTGAGAAAGGATGTTCAATATGCCTGAGAGCTAAAATAAGGAAATGTTTGAGCGCTAAGCTCTAATCTTACTATGTCGAAATTAAATTGCATCAGCCATCTTACGCTCAATTGCAGGCAGTGTATTGTCAATCCATTTGAACAACCGTTTAGCATAATCTGTTGCATTTTCATTTGGTATCTGATTTGCCTCAGGTGCTTCAATTGCCTCCAAATTCAGTTTAGATGGAACACATGCAATCATGCATTTCATATACAAAGCTGCATGGGTGTAGTGCTTGTTGAGCATAGCAGCAAAGATTGCTTCTCTGTATTCACTCATCGTTTTCCTAATGTTCTCTCTATTATCATCATTTTGCATAACTATATTATCAAATCAGCAGGTATTAGAGGAATAAGTCAATGACAAAAGAGTGAGAACCCGTCGGGATTAAACACCTGCATATAATCGGGTTCTATTGCTAAAGCTTTAACGGTTATCTACGAAGATACTGTAGACTCACTATTTGCTAATGATATTTAAGATAACCTGAGCAGGCCATAAGTTATCAAAATACCAACAAGCTAGAGCACTCCTATAACAATACGTCAGAGACCCGCTATCAATGAAACAAGTATATAATGTGAAAAGTACTCGCTTTGAATGTTATGCCATGTCTGCCTATTGCATGAACGAGCTATTGTAATTCTCTCTTCTATAAATTCTCCAAAATTATGAAAGCTTTAAGGTAATTCCAATGTCATCATGGTGATTGCCAAAGATGGTAAGTTTCATCATAGCCTGTGCTCTGCTTACTTGGCTTTCAGAAGCAAGCCGACTTCTTTTTCTTACCTATTTTGCTGCTAGCCACCTTTCCAATGGGCTACATGCTCGGGCTTTATCCTAAGCAATAAGCGCTCTTCGCCTGGCGCTCGTCCGGGGTACCTGTCCTTGCCCATGTATTTCTTTGCCATTTTGTCTATATGGTCATCTGCTTCTCTACCATTGATTTGTTCAATTACCTTTCCTCTTATACTCGCCATGTGATAGGGATTTGAAGAATCAACTACAGAAACGCCTACACGAGGATCTCTTGATATATTTTTGTGTTTAATTCGACCTTTGGCCGTATTTATCAAGATTGTATTATTGCTCTTATCAACATCTACCCATGTAGGAGTAACATGAGGAGTGCCGTCTTTCATCGACGTGGCAAGAAAAGCAAAATTCTTTCCTTCAAATAATTCGGCTATAGAAGGATCGGTTATAGAATCGCTTTTTTGATTGCCTTTGTTATTATTGCTACTAGTCATATACTAATATCACCAGTTTGCTACTTTCATTAGGTCATGTTCATTAAATGATATATTAACTGTATGGAGCCTTTCTAGGTTTTTATAAGACCACGTTACAGATGCATGGCGATTTGGTGGGCTCGTCGGAATTAGATTCCTGCATGGAATAGGGTTCTATCGCCAGAGCTGCTCTTATCCAAATCCCCCTGGTGAATATCAATTTTTCCTAAAAGCCTCTTCTATTTTCTAATACCTTTTGTTTGAATCTTTACTGACCTGTTCTCGCTATTAGATGGAGGGGGCTTTAGTAATAATAAGTCACATGAGCTAGAAGGAAATATTATTTTTTTAGCCTAACCTATCTTGGACAATCTGTCCCATATAAGATATAGTAGGTATTGAGCTCCTCCGGGATTATGAAAAATAATATGAATTTAAACTATAATTTGGCCTAGTACCGAAAAGCATTTCTAGCGAAATTGAGTTAAAAGTTTAAAGCTAGCTTCTAGCTCATTATCTTGGAACCCTTCCAAAAAGAACTAATAAGGATGCGGGCCCGTCGGGATTTAGATAAATATTCATTTGAATCCAATGATTAGGCCCGTAAGTTGATGTGTATGTGAGAAAGGAATTCCATAAGGGAGCTCTTCTTTCTAAGCTAAAATAAGATTATTCGAGTGATGCCGCAATATTCTTTTTCTTTGCTCTTCCTGAAGGACGCTAAAATCATCTTTATGATAGCAACAAAAGGATCTAATATTAGCATCTATTCTACTGGGCACTGATACACCAACTAGCAATGGTCGTAACCATAACTCATGTGAAATGAGGTCAGCTATTCTTTTATTTAGGAAAAATGTACCTACATCACTAAGCAATGTGATTCTTTTTTTGTCACGTTCTTGTGCATGTTTCATTAACAGGCTAGTTAAAATGATAATAATAGTATATCTTCCAGCTTGTTCTACACTTGGTTGATATGCCATTTCAGAATCAAGGATTACCAATGTGTCATCATTCTCATACCTTACTGTGTCTATCCCAGCTAGTAGGTACATCTTTTTTCTTACTGCGGAAACGGGCTGATAGTGCGTGACAAGAACAAATATTTCATTTCTGTCTAAAATCGAATCTTTGCAACATTCAATATAAAATTCTTCAAATTGCTCCAAACGAGGGTAGATAACAAGGTTGTGATCTGCATAATTAGAATTTTTGATAAACTTTGGAATTGTGGCAGGGTCTGCATTGACTATTCTGTATCTATTGTTATCCTTATCAGAATAGCTATCACGATTCGTCATCTTTATATCGCCCTTTTCGTTCAGCCCTGTCATAACTACTGTCTACCACCCGCAATGCTGCTGTTCCTAAAATTAATGCCATAATATAGTCACTTTTTGTTTTGAGTTCCATCACATCGTAGAAATGCTAAAAATAAAATTTAATGCTTTTGTGAGATTTTAAAAAAATATATATAATATTATTATAAGATAATCTAGTTCTCCCACTTAAACACACAAAAACCCTAAAATTACCTTCACATAATTGAAAATACGACATTTTACCCCACAGCAAGGCAATTTCAATCATTTTATGCGATGGCTTTATAAGCGAATCTAGAAGCATCATGAATACATAAACTAGTACGGCAATCAGTAAAGCAGCTTCAATAAAATCTGGATTTTCTGCTTTATCAGCGACCTAATTTCCCGGACATAAGAAGACTAATAGCTGCTTTTCGGTATTTCAAACTAGACAAAATGAAAAGAGCAGTTAAAAATGAAGGAGGCTTTTAGCATACTATGAACATAAGAGAATGACCTTTGAACAGGTCATATCACATTTGCCATATGAACTCCACCGGTAATTTAATATAATATGAGGTTCTATTGCAATTGACGTAGTTGTGTCTTACACTACGGGCAACAGCAAGATCAGAATTTTGGTAGTAGATGACGAACCAGATATACTGTTGGGACTAAATGCAGTTTTAAGAGGGCGAAGTCATTATGTTAAAACATTTGATAATTCTTCAGAAGCTTTGAGGCACTTTATAAGTGGTAATGGAGTTACTCCCTACGACTTGGTCATTACTGACTACAGAATGCCTGGTGGTGTATCAGGCCTAGATTTAGCCAAACGGGTCAAGGAGCGTACAGGAAGAAAAACAAAGGTCTTTTTGATGACTGGCTTTGATGTATCATCTTTACCTGAATTTGGTGAAGCATTGGAATCAGACATAATAGACGAAATTCTCCAAAAGCCTATTCCAAACGATACGTTAATTGCTATTATTGAAAAGAACTTTTTACATAGTAATCCTTAGCTGTTGATGATGTCCGAGCGTAACTGTAGGCCACTTATAAGCGTATAATGAGATAAAGAAGTAAGCATACTCCTTCATCTTTTTCTTTGTTTGTATATCTATATATAGAATTAGAGTTTATTCTGTGTGTTTTGTACCCATAAACAAAATTAAATCAGCTTAGAAGTATGGCACACATAGACTGACATTGTTGACAAACTGCTTGATAGCTATTACAGCAAATAAGCAAAAGATGGCCATAATTTTCTTTTTTCATGAGATTTTTCATGAAAGTTATCCTATTTTACCTGTTACCTTTATATATTCTATTTTGTAATATGGAATTAGGTGAGGTACCATTTCAGAAGTTACAGAAAAATACTCTAACGTTCAGCAGATTCTGTCTGCTCTTGCCTCCCCCGATGTCTTCAAGTTATTTTTATATGCAGACAAAGGTTTTGTATTGTCTGTTTCTCTTTTGGAAAAACTTCGAATGTC
>JBKPNF010000044.1:0-25717 GCA_046732455.1 Thermoproteota archaeon
TAGCTAAATTGGGACCAACCACGACGATAGCAGTAGCAGCCGACGCTGCATGAACCGTGATAGTAGTAGCATTGTTGTGGATCCACCACCAAAGCATGGTCAATTCCAGATAACTCACATATGTCCCTATTATATAGGGACGTTATCTAATCAATCTGTCTCCCTTTTTCTTCTTGCTTCGAATCAAGTCTTGTCAGTACCTGTTTTCATATCTTATCTGCCGTCTCAGTTAGCTGTTTAATGTTGACATGGTTATCTTCTACCTTTGCAAGTTGAGTCATCAGTCTGCAATCTCCTTCTAGACCATGTTAGCTTCTTCTGCCGTTTCGTTAAAAACATCATATAACTTAGCAGATACTTGCATCTAGAAGGAAACTTGAATTCTGGTTTGTTAGACCCGTCACAGTTGAGGCATTGCTTTGGTTTTGGAAGATCGTTTTTCTTGCTTTTCGCCCTTGGGGGTAAACAAGATCAATCTATCAGCCAGTATTAAGATGCATCAAAGAATCATCTGCGTAAACGCGTTGATACTTTTGGCGTGTGTCACCGGAATGCGACTGACCCCTATACTGGTCTATTAGCAGAGAATCATTGAGGAATTTAATATCTCCGTTGGTGCTGCATATGCGTATCATAACGTAAGGATTCAGTCTTTTGTTTATCTTTCTCCTGTGTATTGGTGGATCCTCCAAGAGTTTGGGAACTTCACCTCCTTGAAGAGCGTATATGTGACTTGAATGTGTGTGAGGATAGTCTTTTACTCATGTTCTTCTTACCAGTACTGCAAAAAAATAGAGCCGCATCTGGGTCTCTAGGATAGGGATTATGCAGTTTGGTAGCCATTCCTTCAGACAGTTGTGCAATCACGCTAAGCTTTCTTAAAGCAAACCCAGAAAACCCCTGTACCCCTCAGATAGGAGAGAGACCTACAAAGTGGACATGATTTCAACCCGTCTATAATATCTTAGCATCAAAAGGTCAAAAACTGCTGTACCATATTGATAAATAGGAATCGATGTCAAGAAATCACAGGAATTAAGCGAGATGGCTACGTATTATGGGGCACCAATGCGACGTTTGGAGAGAAGCAAAATTAATGTCAAGCGTAAGATGAGCCTCAAGAATCAAGCCCATGACAAAGTGTATGATGGATTTGTTTTCGGCTCTGTAACAAATAAGGTCCTGCAAAAACTTTTACTGGTTGATTATATAATAAAGAACTCGTCCTGGATACATAAAGAGCTGGTAGAAAGGTACAAAGAACACAATCGGGATAACCCTGAATTGTTGGTAAGAAAGTTTGGTTATTCTGGCATAGAGGACAACCTTGAGCCCTGCGAATTAATGCATTATCTAGCTGCTGCAGACATCATGAAGATATTAGGTTGCAATAGAAGGAATGCAGCGGAGTACAAGGACGCCTTAGACAGCCTACATTCTAGGTACGAATCCATGTGTCTATGTGTGTGAGAGTGGTGTGGTGGTGGTGGTGGTAGTCGTGGTAGTAGTATTATTATATCAGCAGCAGAAACAGGCCTTAAAGCTCATGTTTGGTTAAAAAATTGTGCTTAACTGGACGCTTTCATAGGAGGTCACAGTCGGCATCACTATTAAGGTGCAGGGGGATAGGGATGAAGAAATCCTCCATGGATCAATACCAACAAAACCTGGTCAGTAGCCAGACTCTTTACTTATGCCTGGCACAGTGTTTGTCTGCTTTCCTTGTACGTCCAAACCGTGAACTTCATCTTTGTGCTTTTTCAATTCCTGATCGGAAGAAAAGGTTGGTTCATCCGGACAATCGAGGCATTTGAAATTCCTGCCTAAATCTTTTGGAGTATATGGTGGTTGTGCGGTAGTGCTTGTAGAACCTGTTGGTCCTGTTGACGTCGATGCCATATTATTGCATATGGAAAGCATCAGATATATTGATTCTATGAATAGAGTTTAAGAAGAAAGCAGAAAGCCCATAGAATACTTTTCTTTACCTGCCTCTTTTTCATTTTAAGTGTAACTTCGAGACATGATACGTTTCTAGAAAACAATCCCAAATTCGCTTACATAATATTTCGAGGATGGTAATATCACAACATAGTATTCCGACAACGCTGAGATCATGGTTCAACTTCCCAGCTCGGCCTTTTTTGCTGCGAGGGTCCTACATATTATTTTTGAGCTTATTGTTGGCTATTGTAGTACAGAATACTATGCAATCCTATACCATATCTTTTTTTTCACCACCATTTTCATCGCATCTTTGAGCAAAACTTTTCTGATAAAAGGTTAAAAAGCGAAACGGCATTACAGCTACAACTTGCAAAGTACCCCTAGGTCCCGTCCCACTGGAGTAACAATAATCGCAATTCTCAACATAATCGGCGGAATTATCATGCTTTTTGGCGCTATTACGCTTATTGCTATAGGCGCCATATTGCCTACACTTCCTCCAACTGTTGTCTTTAATCAATCTCAGTTACAAGGAAATCTGACTGCTGGACAAGCCTCTGTTCCCCCTCCTAATGTCCCAATGTTTTCTCAATCTTTGATTGGGGGAATCGGCATTGCATTTGGAGTAGTACTGCTTGCTATAGCCATTGCCTCGTTTGTAGTAGCCTACGGGCTACTGAAAGGTCTAGGGTGGGCATGGACCGTTACTGTGATATTATCAATTATCAGCATCATATCCAATGCAATTTCAATTGCTACTGGCAATATAGCCGCAATTATTAGCATTATCATCAGTGGAATTGTCTTATACTATCTATACAGACCACATGTGAAGGCTTATTTTGGCAAAGGAGCAAAGTCGGTCTCCCCCTAGTATGTAACCTAACGGCCGTACTGGTATAGAATCATCCATAGAAAAATAGGTGACAAATGTCATCGCTCAGCCTTGAGCGAGGCAAATCTGACTTCTTATGTATGTAGACAGTGAAACGGATAATTATTCATACTGCAACTGATTCATGCATGATCCTTTTTCTTCATATCTTGAAGGGAAATAATGTCAATGTGGTAATGGTGCCAGCAGTACATCCCAGCTATTAGATACAGAAATATTGGTATTGGCCTTGTCATATAATACATGTGAGACATAAAAGAAAATACTGAATCGTTGTAAAGTGGTTTTTGAAGTTGTATCAAATATTCATGTGAATTCTGCTCTACTGTTATAAACAGCTAATAGGTGCTGGTGCAGTAGTCGTGATTTCCTCTGTAGACGATCTGGTGCGTCTGTAGTCTAGGATTGCAACGTTATCAACGGCTCCCCAGTAAATAATGGAGCTGATTCCAAGATTAGCACGGTCATTGTCGTCTACATTGTGGTGGTGTATTTATCTTAAGTAACTGAAACAACCTCCCCTATTCGATAAGATTATAAGATTGCCCGGGAACTTTGGTCGCGAATTTTATTGAAACGCAGGAGTGGCTAGTTGTAGCACATGCAGCCAAGCATGCCTGACCTTGAACATCCTCTTCTTCTGAGGGGATCAGTTGCATTCCTTGCAGGTCTTGTTATTACTATTGTGTCTACTCTGTTTCATGTTTCCAGTGAGGACCTAATGGACAATCTGTCTTTGCAGCGTATGCCGAAAGTGATGCATGGATAGCTGCCCACATTGGTCAGTTTGCCGCCGGTGTTATGTTAATTTTCGCTGGCGGATTTGTATCTCTTTTTTGCTTGCTTGTACGGTCAGAAGCAGGTAGTGCTTCAGCACTAGCATGGCTTGGGTTGGTGGTAGCAGTAGTCACAGCCAGCACATTTGCCATCCTTCAGGCTGTTGACGGAATTGCATTCAAGAGGGCAGTCGACACTTGGTATGCTGCTGCTCCTGATGATGGTAAAGAAGAAGAAGAAAAAACCATCCCCTTTCGAGTCGCAGAAGGGATTAGATGGATTGAGATTGGCATCAACAGTATTAATCCCATTCTGCAAGGGGCAGCTACTATAATATTTGGCGTTGCAATTGCAAAGAGTATATTCTTCTTAATAGAAGGATCGGAGTATTCGGGGTAGTTGCATGTGCTTCTACCATTATTGCGTGTATATCTGTAGCGTATGTAGGCTTTTCGTCGAGTCTAGCCGTCCTAGGAGATGTCTTGACGGTGACTTCCTTGACTTGGGTAGCAATCCTTGTATTTTTATGTGGAGAAAAAACAACGGCTAAGAAGATAATCAGTAGGTGATCGCCTAGGAAAGAGAATGCCTATGTCAAGGTATTGGTATCACGTCAGAGAAAAGAAATAGAAAGTGATTGCTATTATAGGAGCTGCTATTATAGCAGTAGGTATTACTTTTGAGATGGTAGTAGTGACCAGGACTAGTACAACCCAAAACAGTAATACAAAAGCTGAACATGCTAGCCTAAAGTGTTACTAATTAGGTTGTAGAGGTAGTATCGGTTCTTACAGCCTTGCCAAAGTATGCCTTGACATGTGGTCTGTATAGGTAGTAGAGTATAATGCCGCTTATAATAATGCTAACTATTCCGCCTATGTTTCCCGTTGCAATCGAAATTGCATTCAATACGATGCTTATTATCGACAAAACAACAGTCACAGTCCACGACCACCGCATCCCCTTTAAGAGCCCATAGGCAACAATGAATGATACAATCGCTATCGCAATTATCACACCACCCATTGCAACAGCTGCTCCTCCTACGAATGAAGGTGGGATCCCTGAAAGGTTGACGTTAGGCTCAGTCAAGTTCCCGTCCTCGAAAGCAGAAGGTGGAAGCGAAGGAAGGATTGTGCCTGCAGCAATAAGAGTAATCCCTCCAAGGAGCATGGTAACTCCCCCAATGATGGTTAGAATGGCAATTATTGTTACACCAGTAGGACGGGATTTTGGAGAGGCTTGCAAGATGGTGTTATATTATAATAAAGTGTAGTTGAATATTAATTCGTTGTTTTTTAATCAAAGCCCTGTCGATGCAGCCCTATTACGTACAAGATCAGAGAACCAGAGATAAGAGTAGTAGATTCATTATTTTGTTTCAAATTGGCTTTATGTAATGCCACTATGACTTTCAGCGACATGGGTTCAAGTAAAACAAGAAATCAGATGATAATTGGAACAAGTATTGGTATTTTTGCCGTTCTTGCAATAGGTGTTTTTTCGTCATTTCAGCCTAGCGCGGCTAGCCTTACTAACCCTGGCAACTCGACCAGTACGAATATTCCAGTAGCCGATGCACCCTTCTACACGGATCACATCGTAGTCACAGGTCAAAACCCAATCAATGCTACTTATGTAGAGGTGTCGCTATCTGGAAATGGAAACTTGACACTACCAAACAGCACAGAAACCACTGCAGTAAAAAGCACAGGTTCTGCGCTAGTTAACTTTGAAACCACCTCCGTCATCGCTCAGGAATTTCTGACTACTACTAAGGATGATAGAAGCGAAAACGCTTCAGCAACCATTTATGAAATAACACGGCATGATGTGAACTCAAGGACAGAAAAAGGCGTTGTAACTGCCATATTTGAGACAAACTCAACGGGTCAGCTGGCATTTCTCGATGGCATGATTGCTGTAGGTCAGGCTAATGTAGATGAGGCTGGAAATACAAACATTACTTTGTGGGAATTTGAAACTGGCATACAATATGAAAAGAACTGGATGAAGCTTTTAATGTCCCAGCAGGAATAATATAGAGCCTTCTAGCGGTCAATAACAATCATCAGTAGGAGGAGGCAACTACCATGATGGATACAAGAAAGCCTGGTCCATGAACGGCGACGAACAATGCACTAAAGGGTCATTTGGAAGAATAAGTATTGTTTTGAAAACAAAATACTAATTCATACCGATTCATGTAGCTTAGGTGATTGCAAATTTTCTTTTCTTGAAATAAGAATAAACCTTCTTTTGCACTTTCCCTGTTGATTGTGTCTTGTATGTTGCTATAGCAATAACACTTAAAGTACTATTATGAATCTCTAAGTGCTTATAATACTTTTTTCAAACTACCAAATACAATACAACCTTGAGTATTTCAACTTCTATAATCCGCCTTTATGTGTCGGTCCATAATGAAATCTACTTCTGTTGCCCGCTTTCAAGCATAAAAAAAGAAAAAGAAAAAGAGTAGAATAGCTGGTGGGATCTGAGCAGGCAGCAGTCAAGTTCTCTTTCAATAGCGTCCTCCCATTAGATAGATAATAAAGAGCATCGCCCAGAAAGCATGCTGAGGTCGCGAATTGAGTCCAAATTTCCATCTGTCCACTTTTATGACTTTAGGTACCTAAGGCATTAATTGAGCTGGTCCTGGGAAGTTGTACGGCAAAAATTTCATAACATGGCGCTCTATTCATAAACTTCAAGTTCTCTTTCTAAGATAAATATGGAAACCAATTCCTTCTTCGTTGATATCATATTCATTGAAGGCTGTTTTAGAAATTAGGTTCGTAAATTCATCCTTAGTATATGCGCCATTTCTAAGAAAATACTTAAAAATCAATTTCATAAAGAGTTTGTTTATACCCTTCGCTCCCATATTCTTTGCATAGTCTTCTATTTGTTGGTTAGAAGTGTCTCTATTCATATCAATAATAAGAGCAGTACCTCCAGACCTTAATACTCTGTACATCTGATTTAATGCTTTGAAAGGTTCTTTGAAATTTTTAAAGGCAGCAGTACAGATAATAAAGTCGAACATATTATCTGAAAATGGAATATCATCAACACTGCCTTGCCAAAACTCTACTCCGACCCCTGATTCTTTTGCGTTTCTTCGAGCAATGCTCACAAAGTCTTTGCTGATATCCAAGCCAATAATTTTAAACCTACCTAGCTTCGCAAGCTCGATTGCAAGGTAACCAGGACCCGGAGCAACCTCGAGGACGGAGCATCCATCTTGGATGTGCTTGGCTACTTCTTTTGCATAGGCCTTCATTTCTGCTAGTCTGTGCTTTCTGGTATTATTATCATACCAACGCGCAATAATACCTTCAATAGCAATGTCTTTAGAACGTCTTTGTTGCTTCATGATATTAATATTCACTAATTTGCTCATTATCTTATTCACTAAGATAATGATAAACTAATATATTTATACGTTTCTACCTTGATTGTTAACCATGAAGCGGGAAGAAATAATTCAAGCTATCAACGACAAGTTTAGAGAAATGTCTACTGAAACAATAATGTTACACCAAGCCGTAGCAGATATACTTGGATTGCATGTTACTGACCATAAATGCTTGGATTTTATCTACCGTTTCGGAGCTATGCCAGCTGGCAGGCTCGCTGACCTGACTGGTTTGACTACTGGTGCCATAACAGGAATTATTGATCGATTAGAAGAAGCAGGTTATGTTAGAAGGACAAATGATCCAAAAGATAGGCGTCGAACCATTGTCGAGCCTACTGGAAACAAGAAATTGGAAAAGAAAATTGAAGTGCTCTTCATCCCTCTCCGTGATAGGATGCATAAGCTTCTTTCTTCATACTCTGACAATGAATTGGCTTTCTTGCTTGATGCAACGACTGAAATGTTAGAGCAGACACGTGAAGAATCAAAAAAATTACGAAGTCTGGAGAAACAATCCTCTATGAAGTGACTTCTTCTTAAACACACTCGACTTATTAGACAAAGTCCTTTCTTCAAATAATAACTTTGACAATTAACTGTCTGTAGCGAGCTCATGGGTTCAATCCCCTTCCTCCATTTCATCAATATAAGTAACTACGACATTAAACCACGCTAGTTCTAGCAAGCTGTCGGACAGAAACCTCCCGCAATACTAATAGGAATGTTGTATCCTACTTTTGTACGACATCTTGTCCTACTGCAGCATTGATGGCAGTAGCAGAGCAGTGCAAGTGTGTGTCTTCTTACCAGCGATTTTGATTATGAAGTATGGTAGATTTTATAACAACAAACTCACAACAACAGGCGGTAATGATAAAATGGCTCCGCGCTTTAGACATCTAAAAGAGAATATACTTTTATCATAAGAGCCCCTTCTATTGGTGGCGAGATATATATACAAGAGCTCATTGTAGCTGAATTCAAACTCCTTTACAACTTATTTGGCTGCCACGCCCTAGCCCAAGGAAAAATTATCCTTCCAAATGTGATTCCCTTATCTGCTTAGTTATCCTATTGTATGCATCAATGAAACTTTTTGCATACCCGTTGGCATTCTTCTCAGATCCCCGATGTACACCTCCTTTTGTCCTTATATGATGATAAAATTCGTGTAACACTATAAAGGGATTGTAAAATACATCCGAGTTTATTGCATAAATTTTCCTTTCTTTTTGAACATAAACCGCGTATACAGTCTTTCGTTTTCCTTTTATAGTTCCAACTACTATTTCAGGCGGAGTCGTATTGTAGAATTTGCTTAGATGTTGTAAGGCTTCTTCCGTGTTTTTATTGAGAATCATATAAACTATCCTAGCCTGAGTTAAATCATCTAGCGGAATAGCAATAGACATAAGCCACTGTACAACTAACTTATGTGATATTAGATATTATATCTTAATATCCAATCATGGTTTACAATTCCACGATCATTGTTATCTGAAGAAGTAGCGAATATTTCATTGCTGCTACTCATGTCATTTGTATTAGTTAAGACAGAAAGATAGGCAAATTTCTCCTTTATATGAGAAGATTTGAAGAGCTTATACTATGCTGTTTCAGACGCAGTTTTCCACTCAGCTTTTTCCTTTTGCTTTCGTAAACTATAATCGCAGCGGTCAGTGCAATGAAGGCACCTTGCAAGAGTTCGATGGCAAGTCCCATCGGGCTAATGGGACCTCCTCTTCCAGTGATCGGGTTACCCGGCATCCTTGTTATCGCAAAAAGTATGATTAGGATGATTGTTCCTCCAATGCCAACATAATACCACGGCCGTCCCCATCTTCTTATCATCGGGACTACCCAGAAGAGCTGGCTATTCCTGCTACTATGAAGAATATGCCGATATTAAGACTAAATCCCAAAACATTCGAAGCTTGAATAATGTGTAAAATGCCAGCTATCGCTGTTGTTGCTGCTGCTGCATAACATAGAATGTTTATTTTTGCAAGCAATTTTTGATCATCACAGGTACGATATAGATAATGCATCTGATTATATTTAAGGACAAATTTCAAGCAAGCAACTGATTACACAGCGTTCCTGATACAATAAGGCTTGTTGAGATACCTGATGTTGGATAGAGAATATGCTATCACTGACAAAGGTAGACAATTTATAGCGCTATCTAATGAAACTAACAAGTTGCTTACGGAACCTAATGATCATGATAATATGGCAGGTGACAAAATCTTCAAGTACAAAAACAACAAGGGGGGTTGACAATACATAAATCACCATAGTAATATTAGCTATGAGAATGGTAGTCGTTATCGTCAGTCAGCCTTGTTGGCATTTTTACAGAACCTGGCAATATTATACATTATCCATATGTATTATTTCCCACAGATGTCCATTAATGTCCTCAAAACTACGCCCATACATCCATCCATGGTCTTGCAACTCCCTAGATTCTCTACCCCCAGCTTCTATAACCCTGCTTATCATTTGATCTACTTTTTCTCTGCTTTCTGCAGATAATGCTACTATCACTTCCGTATCTTTTGTAGCATCACAAATTTGCTTCTTCGTAAAAGTTTTAAAAAATTTTTCAACCAGAAGCATTACGAATATATCTTCACCAACAATCATACATGTTGCATTCTCGTCAGTAAATTGAGGGTTAAATGTAAAACCAAGTTTGGTGAAGAACTCTATTGTCTTATTAAGATCCTTTACTGGCAAGTTTACAAAAATTTTTCTCGCCATTATTATTACGTTAGAATGGTGACTGGGGAACTATAAATTCTTTCAATTATGCAGCGTTTTTGCCTTACAGCTCAGAAACTTAATTCTCTTACGACCACAACCATCATCACCCTGACAACGCTGTAAAAAGGTCTTGCCAAAATAAGAAATGGCATGGGACAGCATCCCAGATATTCCAACTATGCTAATTTAAAGACAAATGGCAGGATAGATAAGAAAAGAAATTACCCGAATAAATATCACATAACAGTCAAAGTCAAGGCTTGACTCAAGAATATATGAGAGTTGTCTGCTTGGCGCCTGCAAAAGAGGCATTAGATAACTATATTGGACTATATGAGGCCACAAGCATTTGATATATGTACAGCAAAGTAAGATACATTATCCCAAAAAGCTTTCATTTCTATAGAAAGACCCGTAGAGAGCAAGGACGGGCACAAACGGACATCAAGTCACTACCTAACGTTCGCAGACCCCACCACTTGCGCTACGGGTTACATTTACTCTGGAATAAAAGATATTTCAGGGTTTTAGAAGATCTTTCTGAATGGCTAATGTCAGCATAGATTCAGTATCTAGAGATATGCCCATCACCACAAAGCGTCAACCCTGAAGAATACCTTTCTATTTTAGAATTATTAAAGGCAACCCACCGACCAACCAACCAAACATTCATGCCCGCCACCATATCTTTGTAATCTAAGGCCAAAGAGCCTGCTACATCATCTCTTATTATGGCTGCATGTGGGACAACAAGGAGTGTTCTTTGCATCAAAGAACGCTTATAAGGGATATATAGAGATCATTTTCTGCAACAATCTCATTCTATATGCACCTCAGCAATATCTCCCTCAAGTCATCCTAACGTGCAACCCTACAAGGCGCTTGATAAACATGTAGTTAAATATCCCTACTGTGTATATAATATATTGAGAAAATTTAGTAAAAGTCAGACGTATGGCAGCAAATGTGAATGTATCTGTCATGGCAGACCGAACACGGATTACTGCGGCTATTGTTCTCCCTCGCACAACAGAGTCACCAGAAGGTATTGACAACGTTTTCAGAGTTAGTTAAGAGCTCTTAGGAAATAAAATGAGTGAAGACGCAACAACGCAAGAGCAGATTCTTCCTGTGATGTTTGCGCAGCAGAGCTAAAGAAAAGGCATGATAAAATAAGCAAGAAATTTAAAGATAATCAAGAACAAGTTTACTATGACAGATTCTGTTAGGTAATGGGTCCTAAATCCGCCTATTCAAGAAAGCGCGAATTTGTTCTTTTGAGTTAATGTCGAAGAACGCGATACTTGGACCAAGGCAGTTTGCAAAGGATTTTGGATCCAATATTAGGGGTCATGACCTCTTTGATTGTTCCAGACAGGCCGGAACATGCGCAAAATCAGATAGTGACAGACATTAGATTATTCTATGAAGATCTTGCAGCAACAATAAACGGGTACCATTGTTGCCTATTTGTACCCACTTTTCTCATATACATACACACACCACACACCACACACCACACCCCGCTAGTCGCGCTATATTTTTTGACATATTTTGCATGTGTTGTTGAGATGGGAACCAGTAATAATTCATCAGAAAATTGGATCTTTATAAATATAACAATTAGTATTTCTTATAAGATTAATGGCTGCAGAAAAAGATAAGGAAAGAACAGAAATCTGGGAGGATCTTGAAAATATTTCAATAAAATCATGGCAAGTACTATCCTGCGCCAAGCAGAGATCGGACTACTGCCATGATTCTAGATCAGCTTCGTTCCTTGTCGCCAATCAACGTTATTTTCAAATGATAAAGATACTTCAAGCTCGGGGGATCAAACAACGATTTGTGACCGAGGTTACTAGAGATAATATTCAATCTTGCAAAGAATTGGGCAAGTATGTCGAGCTACGTCATCTGGAAGGAGTTAAAGGTAGTTTCGGAATTGTAGACGGCAGAGAGTATAGTGCTTCAGCCAACAATTACGATTTCCAAACTCCAGTACAATTTATTTACAGTAACATTAAGTCATTTGTTGACCAGCAGCAATATTTCTTTGAGACTTTATGGAATAAAGCAATACCCGCAGAGAAGAAGATAAGAGAAATTGAAGAAGGAATACCTGCTGAAGTCATAGAGATCTGGTACGGCAGCGAAAATATTATCAATAAATCATGGGAGGTAATATCCAAAGCTAAGGTTTCATCTGACTACTGCCAGAGTTCTAAATCCCCCAGCGTTTTTGTTAAAAACCCAAGTTATTTACGCGCTATAATGGAGCTCACTGAGCGTGGTGTAAAGCATAGGTTTGTTACCGAGATAACAAAAGAAAATATCAATCACTGCGAAGAATTAGCAAAATATGTTGAATTACGCCACCTCCAGGGGGTTAAAGGAAATTTTGCGATAATAGATGGTAAGGAATACGGTGCTACAGCAAACCTATCTGAGTTCCAACCTCCAACGGAATTTATACATAGCAATGTTAAGGAGTTTGTTGACCAGCAGCAATACTTCTTTGAAATTTTATGGAATAACGCAATACCAGGTGAACAGAGAATAAAGGAGATTCGGGAAGGCAGGGCACCAGAAAAAATAGAGGTCATCCAAGACACACAGCAATCGATAAGTCGTGCATTTGATATAATGAACAAAACACAGAAGGAACTGTTAGTTCTATTTGCTACACCGCGCACATTCATTCTTGCTTTGCAAGCCGAGACAGCCGATACCTACAGAAAAATTTCTGAAAAAGGCGTTGATATAAAGTTGTTGATACCAAGAGGCCCCGAGATTGAAGATGAGCAGATGGCAAAAGTCCGAGAAATATCTCCGTCTCTAAATCTCAGACTTTCTGAGGTCGATCTGAGTACAAGAATTACCCTCATGATTTCTGATAGAAAGGAGTTTATGAGTTGGGAATTAAGAGATGATACCCTCGATGATCCATACTTGGCCGGTGGCATCGGCACCTATTCAAATATCAATTCGCTTGCCAGCTCATATGCGATCATATTTGATAACCTTTGGAAGATAACTGAGCTAGTAGAGAATCTCCGTATAGCAAATGTCAAACTAGAAAGTAACGAGAAAGCCATGAAAGAATTCATCAACATAGCGGCACATGAGCTTAGGACTCCAATACAGCCGATACTTGGCTTATCCGAAATGCTGTCTGATACCGGTAATGATCCTCAGCAGCAGAGGAAACTTGTTGAAGTAATAATTAGGAATGCGCACAAACTTGAGAACCTTGCGGAAGACATTCTTGATGTTACACGAATAGAAAGCGGCAGGTTGAAACTGGCAATGGAAAAAATTGATCTTCATGAATTAGTTGAAAGTGTTGTGCACGACTTTCAGAGGTTCATACCAGCAGATGGCAAAGTCACAATGAATTACCAGAAATTGAATGATGATGATCGAAATGATGATGATGATGACGACGACAGAATATCACCTCTTGCAATACTAGGAGATCCTGAAAGAATAGCACAAGTTTTATCAAACCTGCTTAGAAACGCCCTAAAATTCACCAAAGAGGGGACAATCGATGTGAGAGTCGGAAGAAAAGATAGCCCTAACACTTCCGAAGCTGTAGTCTATATATCAGACTCAGGAAATGGCATAGATCCCGAAGTTATGAATAAGCTATTTGAAAAGTTTACATCCAAATCTGAGAATGGAATAGGTTTAGGACTTTTTATTTCAAAGAGTATTGTGGAGGCTCATGGGGGCAAGATATGGGCAGAAAACAATAAGGATAGGAAGGGAGCTGTGTTTGCCTTCACACTGCCTTTAGCAACCTGACTTTGAGACACTTACAGTATAATTAATCCATCCGTTCGTGGTCCGCGAACTTCCTCTTGCCTTGGGCGAAAATAAGAATCGCTGACTGCACCAATTAGAAGGCGCTAAAGTTGGGCTTCAATATATCTGGATGAAGAATAAGCTAAAAGGTTCTGCTAATAACTGTTAATTGAAAGAGCATGCCTCAGATTATTATTATTATTATTCATTCTCTTCTTTTGTAGAAGAGGATAACTTAGCTGGCTTGCCTGTGGGCAACAACATATCTGATTGCTTTTGCTACAGCTATTGCAGAAGTTCCAGCTGCTGCTATAACAAATGAAGAAGTGGTTATCGCTAGCAATGCAGGTATAGCGATTAGTGTAATTACAAGAACTACTAATGCCACTCCTGCAACAACAATCAATATCATGTTATTGATCTTTTTGCTAACTGCAAAGCCAGCAGGCCACAAATACACTGCCCCAATAAGCGAGCTGGCAGTGGCGCCAGCCAAAATGCTGCCTGCATCACCAGCATTCATAGCATATGCTCTCTCAGCAGTCATCAGTATTCCAAAGAGTGGATACAATCCTGCCTTAACGGTTGCCTGCAGCCAAGGCTGGCCTCTTTCATAATCTGCAACTTGTGGACTGAATGAATAGTAGATAGAGTTGAAAGTATTCATGAATGCTGAACCCGATACCGTAGAGAGGATGTAATGGTCGCGGAAGTTCCGCAAAAACTGCACCTGTGGAGTCAGCTCTGAGCCAAACGCAGCTGTTGCAATGAGGCATCCAGATGGCGGCTGCTGCTGTTGCGGGGTTTGAGATGTTGCGTTTTTGTTGTTGTTGTTGCTTCCCTGCTGCACTATAAGGTTAATGCTAGCGCTTGAGCCTTGACCTCCGCCATTGATGTTACTAGCCGCCAAAGTGACAGACCCAGCTTTTGTAAATGTATATTGTGTAGAATAGTCCCCGATGTCAGATTTCAAGTGCTGTCTGTAAATTTCTTTGCCTTCTTGAGAAAGAACGAAATCAAACGATGAACCGGCTAGCAAGTTACCGTTTGCATCCTGAATGTTCATGGTAAATGTAGTGGGAGTGCCTGTCTCGATAATATCGGGTCCCCATGATAATTCAAAAACGTATTTGTTATCATTTGATGATATGTCCATTGGGAACTTGGGCTTTTCTACTGGCGACAAGGTAAAAGTCGCAACATTGCCTTTAATCTTCTGTGCAAGACTACTTAGCATGTCGTTTGTTACTACAAAGTGAACTATGCGGTTATCTTTAGATGAGTAGTCATCTATCACCACAGCCCTAGATTGGAGATCCTTGCCATTTATTGTCCCTCTATAGCTGTTCGATTGTAGTTCTTTCATCGACTTTGGAAACTGTAGTTCGATATGAACAACCGGCACCTGCGAGACATAGTCAGGCCTCCAAATAAAGGGCATTGAAAAGCTAATGGTCTTATTTTCAGAACTATAGGCAAATTTCTGTATTTCATCGTAATAGGTCTTGGCTGACATGCTTAGCATGCCTTCAGGCGTATCTATATTGTTAAAGGTGAATGTCCTGCCGACTGTTACATAGAGGTCAAACTTGCGATCGAAATCCACCGAAAGTCCAGTGCTTGATTGTTCCATAGTAACTATGATATGATACAAGCCCCCATCTGAGAAGATCCTACTCTTTATGGTAACCGGGCTTGATTGGGATACTTGTATAGGCTCATCTGGCGACGCTGATTCTTTGCCCACTATCTGCCAGCCGCTGATGTCTTTGTCTGGCTGCAGATCAGCTAAGATTATGCCGTCTGACGACTTGAACCGCTGGTTGAGCAGAGTCTCATTGCGGAACTGGACAGCAAGCCTGTAGTTGATGCCCGGGATTGTAGAATTGTTCCCTGTGTCAAATGTCCTTATTAAGAGCGTGGGCTGGTCTGAAGATTCTATAAAATCCGGTTTGAGTGATGCTGAAACTGCAACTGATCTGTTGGCAATGAGCATTGGAAGGGATTGATCGGCCCCAATACCATGGCCATAAGCAATTGTAACTGAAGAAGAAGCAATAGAGGAAAAAATAAACAAGAAAACGAGGACGAGCGAAGCAAAATTGTCGCGCTTCAGCACGTACTTGTTAGATAGGGTACTTAAGATAAAGATTTGCCCCATCCCAGCTAGTTCTTTCTTAAAGCGTTAATCCTGGTTGCTGCAATTATAATATCTGCAATTGCCGGAGTGGTCAGCAATATTTCTAGGGCCACTATCATATACTCTCATTATAATGAGTTTGACGTAAATTAGTGTAGAATCTTTGTAGACACAAAGTAATGTTCCAACGGCTGCAATCACAGAGAAAGACAGCGATAGGGGTAGGCTCAAGATAGTCTCGTGAGACTGCGGGGGATAAAGAAAAAAATTCATGGCATCAACCTAGGGGTAATAGAGAAAAAGACTAGTATTTGCATTCCTAGCGGGATATTTTTCCAGGGTCAGCCTGCTCGTCTATCTCTGTTCTGAGGATCAACACTTCCTAGTCAAGCGAGAGAAGCCTCCCTTTGGAACCGTGCTCGCAAATGCGCAGCCAAGCTTCACTAACTTGCCACTATTGTTATTCTATTTTAACCTCTTTGCCATGTTGATTCGTGAATCAATTACATTAATTTGCTCCTTGAGCAATTTCTTATAGCCTGTCAACAAATGCACTTGTTCTGAATAAGGCTGCTTTCGCATTTCTGTCATGAGGCTTTCAAACGTCCTTGCTAGACGTTCTACAGATTCTCCAAGAGCAGCTATGTCATGTGCGTCTTTTTCAGCTGCAATTGCAGCCGGACTAATATCTTTTGTAGCAAGCTCTCTTACTTTTTGTGCAGATATGATCTTGGCTTTTTCAATCGCAGAGAGGACCAAGTCATAGAACGCATCACCTGCCTTTCTTGCCTATATCGTAAGATCTTCTTCTTCCTGAGTCATCAGATGAAAGTCGGCGGTGGGGGTGATGGTAGTATCCTCCATCACTACAGGCTCAATTGCATTTTCCTGAGATGTTAATGCATTTGTTGTCTCTGAAACCTCAATTTGCGTGTCTTGCTCTGAAGCATAATCGTTATCTTCCCTACTCTCTTCTGCCTTTTCTGAGATTGGAGCTTGACGCTTCTGCCCAGACATATTTTATGATTGGCATCACAGTCATTTATGTGTAAACAAGAGGGGAAAAATCTTTTCAGGAGTAACTTAACGCAATCCCTTTTTTTCATCTTATTTTTTCCACAGCAAGCAACATTCTTCGTTTAGATTTAGGACTTCGAGGCTTGACTCTTAATCTAAAGTGGCAACATGGGCACCAAATGTCATTCCATTTGATAAACAAGTCACATATTTGGCATCTTTTCTGTCCTATACCATAACGACCACCGATATAGGACGGCGGCTTTGGAGCCTTGTACCTGATGCATATTCCTTTGCAGGTCATACGTAGTAAGATACACCTCCCTACCAGATCCTGGATATTTGGCATTTATAGAAGGTGTGTGGAAATATTTATGCATTAACCACATGTTGTGTGTAACTGACAACTACATAAGCCATGTGTAAATAGTGTTATTGATGTATTGAACTTGCAAATGCTAATATGATGCAATATTAGCACAAAAGAGACAATACTTTAACATTGGACAAGATGAAAAATTCAGTTGAAATCGACAATAGATTTTCGCTGTCGTTGCTACAGCGGCCACTGATTAAAGAAGATGGTTAGAGGGGAAGCTCATTTGGCATCTAATCCATCCATCCACCTATAGGGAATTTTCATGTTACTTTAAGTTTCCAAAAATGTATTTGTGCACTCTCATTGTCTATTCTCAATATTGCTATGTATACACACAATTCTACTATTACCTTTATAGCAATTGTTAGCTCCTTACAAAGTGTCCGGCTACTCATGCGCACCATCATCTCCTATAATGGAAGCGATGTGAAATATGACGGGTCAAAGGATGACATAAAGGCAGGATATAATGTATGGGTTGACCTTGTTAACCCTACGGCACCTGAGCTTTCAAGCATACAGCAGTCCTTCCACCTAGACAGGGCAGCCCTTGAAAAGTACCTGAACAAATCAAAAAAACCACAGGTGCGAGTTGTAGACAACTACAAGTTTGCACTTGCACTAGACATGAAATTCAAAGATGCTAGGACCCTTGCAACTGAAGCCGTGCATCTTTATGTCGGCAGAGGTTGGCTGGTTACGATCCACTCCGATAAAGTAGACTTGCAGTCCAGAATTTTAACCTTATTCGAAGAAAAGAACAAGACAGTTATAGAGTCATCAATTGATGCTCTATTCTACAATATATTGGCAAGCTTGATCGACTCCTACGAGCAGTTACTTACTGCTATCGAGCTCTCAGTAACTGATTTTGAACAGAGAACACTGTATAAACCATCGAGAAGAATGCTTGAATATCTTGATTCTCTGTCAAGGCAAGTGATAATTTTGAGACGTCATTTTTGGCATATGCGGGATATCATTAACTTCCTGACTCATACAGAAGAAGACAAAGAGGATGTGAAATACCTCAAGATAGTTTATGATGATATCAACCAATTGATAGAGTTAGTAGAATCATATCGTGATACCATTAATTCAACAAGGGAGCTATACATTGCAAATGTATCACTTCAAATGAGCGATACGATGAAAACACTGACAATCTTTTCTGCCATCTTACTGCCTCTGACATTCATCTCAAGTATCTATGGAATGAACGGTCTAGATTTGCAAAACTTTTTCAATTTCTCGACTGGCTTTGCAATAGTTCTGGCTACAATGGGTGCAATCACTGTAGGTCTATTTATATTCTTCAAGAAAAAGCAGTGGATTTTGACTGGCACTGACCCTTTAGATGCAGGCTTTAACATCAGCCGCGGTGAAGCACACACAAGTGGTGGCAAGGAATCATTGGATGATCATACGTGGAACAATAAACAACAGGATTACAATAATAGTAGAAGAGATTATTCGGATCCCGGTGATAAAGTTGCGAAAAGTTCAGCAGATAAGGTGAGGGGTTCTGAGACATAATAGGTTCCCAACCCTCTCTGTTTGCTAATACCTTTTAAACTAAGATTTTGGAAACTCGACTTCATTGTGTGAGCGTTCTTTACTTGATGAATCCCCCACTCTGAGGTATTGACTTTCAATCCTTTACATTCCTACGACACTAGAATCAGCCTGGCGAATACGATAGTAGTATCAGATTCTTTCGTTATTCCTGGAAAAGATGAAACTGATAGTCCTCGATCTTTCGAAAATTCTACACATACAACTCAACAATCAAGGTAAGTCTGGCTGACGTCCCTGAAAGTAAGTGTAATACAACAACCTCCCCCACCCCTTGGACTTATCAACTGGACAGAAAGATACTGGCAGAAGGAGAAGTTACAAACGTACCCCCTCCGCCTTGAAGAATCAAGCCCTTTGTTTTGGATGTATTTTACTCGTTGTTAATCGTGCCAGCCGCTTTTTTTCGGAGGTTTGACACGCTTGTGCATATGCATAAGATTCTGCATTAGAAAAAGTTTTTTTCATGGGATAGATAATTTTCCCATCTCTGCCTTGCCTTAACGGCCAGAAACTCCCTATTGTAATGTGTTGTCCCACCAACGCCTTATATTATGTATCAATCGTTGATCCATACTCGATCATTTGCGAACATTACCAACAAAAATCTTAGCCAACTTCTTTCTTTTTGCGAAAAATTTAACATCTTGTATAAGGGATAGGCAACGGTATTTTTGCCATATCTCCGACTCTTTTTCCAAGGGAGCTGCAGGTTGTTTGCCGATTCATGGGCAAGAATGGGCAAGAATATGTTTCGATGCAAAAGGAGGTAGAAGGCTCAATTTCACTCATGCCCGACTATCTCATTATCTATAAAGTCTTGAAATGCACGATCGAACCAATTCTCTGGACTCAACTTCGGTACAGGAGTTCCACGCTGCTCTGCCACTCTGTATATATATATATATGATCAGTTGTTAATGACTGACAAAGAATAATCTTCAGCTCTTTTAATATGCTATATTTTGTATAGGTGAATGTGCCAAGAGGAGTAAAAAAGGGTGTTAGCAAACAAAAGTTTGAAAGGACTGTAAAGAAAATAAAGCATAAAGGAAGTGCAAAGAATCCGTACGCAGTAGCAAATGCAAAGCTGGGAGGCAAGGGTAGTAGGAGCAAAACAAAATCACGCAAGTAATTCTGATACCTCTACTAAAGGTCGCAGCGTGGCCCGAAGGAATCAAAGCTATTCCAAAGACCTCTTAAAGCACCTAATTTTTTATAGTAGCCAACTGGTATGAAAGGTTTCTATCATCAATCCATGAGAAATATCGCGCCAAATTTTTATTTCTGCATATGAGGAAAATACTGAAAGGACATCTCTATACCTAGATCCCCATTGCTACTAAAGAAATTGAGAATGCCTTACATAAGATCAAGATCATATAGTATTTTCAAGTCCTATTCCCTAACAAAATTTATCCTTTAGTTTTTCAGATTGCACTTCAACTCGCCAAGAGCGACAAAATCGAATGACATCATATCAGTTGAAATACGTCAAAGCCTTTCAATTCTCTCACATTGTCTTTTTACTCTTAGCTTTGCATTTGTTCTTTGAGTCCTTTCAATGCTAATGAGGTCACCTTTCCTAGAAAGAACGGTAATGACAAGATGAAACATAATCAGAGGGGCAAATAATCCCGCTGCTAAGGCTGCAAGAACATAGTTATGCATGACCAGAATAAGGTATAATGTCACTCCAGCCCCTGTCATTGTTTCTATCCAAGTGCACGTGCAAAGCTGTAGTCCAATCTCCTTCAATCTCAATTTAACTTCTCCTCTCGCTTCTCCTAGCTACAGATCGCTGTTATGCGTCTCCTCAATATGCTTTTCCTTCCTTCCTTCCTTCAAATTCTAGTGACGCGGAATTGATACAATATCTTTTTCGTGTCGGATGAGGCCCATCGTCAAAGACATGGCCCAGATGTGCATCACAGTTGTTGCATTGAACCTCCATACTTCGCATTCCATAGCTTTTGTCTAATACAAATTTCACATTCTGTATTCTTGAAGGAGCCCAGAAACTTGGCCAGCCTGTGCCAGAATCAAACTTTGTTTCAGAATCGAACAGTTCATTACCACAACAAATACAGCGATAGGTGCCGTCTTCTTTGCTATTCCAATACTTCCCAGTAAATGGATATTCCGTACCTTTGAGCCTACAGACCTCATACTGCTCTTTTGTTAACTCCTGCTTCCATTCTTCGTTAGTCTTTGATATGATTTTAGATTCCTTGCTCATATTTCTCTCTCCCACAAATATCAAATCACATCTTTAGTATTAGAAGATATTTCCAAATCTAATCCAGATCTTTTCCAAATTCTAAAATAGGCAAGAGGAATCTCAAAGCTACTGCGGCTCAAGTTTTGCACTGCCAAATAGCACGGAAAATGCTTTGCACCAGATAAGTACTGTATTATATCTTGAAAGGTCTGTACCTTCTGGTATGTCATAATTCTGATTTCCAATATTGCCCTTAAGCCTGCCAAGGTTCACAAAATCGGATACATGGTTGTCAGTTGCCAGATAGAAATACAAATCAAGCCCGTTTGCAGCCTTGAAATTCTCAAGCCACAATATCATGCTGCCTGCGTCATCTAATCGAATCACCTTTGCGAAACCTTCAGAATTATGTATTCCCTCATTAACACCAATAAATTTGGCTATGGCCAAAGATGTGTATCCCAAAGTAGTTGGTGGTGCCTCTGCCATATTCTCATTAACATTATTGCCGCTAGTTTGAGCAGCACCTCTCAATACAGCGTTCTTGTCTTGTGTTGTCATCTGTTGTCCTCTTTCTACTCTTTGCTCCTCATTGTTCCTTGACATAAATTCTTGGAATTTCTATAAGTCGGTAACACTGGTAGTAGTAGTTGGAAGAGGTTCATCAACTATAGTGTTTATGAACAATGGAGGTGCTGTATAGATGCCTACTGGAATTGCAATTATAGCAGTAATGATTACAACGATTATAGATTTCTTATTCGTGATCTGGCTATATGAATGAATTATTTAGGCTTTATACAGCAAAACGTCAATTGATCAGATAGAAACCGTATTTATCAACCTAATAGTAGAAGAAGAAAAATATATTTCTGCTTTAGAGAATATATATGGATGTAATAAGTCAAAACTATGATTGCTTGCATTATTCACCTAAATGAACTTGGTATAGATCTGGAAAAAAGTATTAATTCAAAAATTGCTAGCAGATATATCATATGAGTGAAAATAAAATCAAAACTTTTCAGCTAGCGACCTTTGCGGCTGGCTGCTTTTGGGGAGTTGAAGAATCCTTTAGGAAGATAAAGGGTGTCAAGTCAACGATGGTTGGCTATACTGGGGGTCAATGGGCAAACCCTTCATACAGAGATGTCTGCACTGATTCGACTGGACATGCCGAAGCAATCCAACTGCAGTATGATCCAGAGGAGATCACTTATGAAGAACTTCTAAAGGTGTTCTGGTCAATACACAATCCAACAACAAGGAATAGACAAGGGCCAGATGTCGGCTCACAATATCGTTCTGTGATTTTCTATCATACTCCGGAGCAGGAATTATGTGCAAGAAGATCAATAGAAGAACTCGAAAAATCCGGAAGGTTTAGCAATAGAATTGTGACCGAAATAGTACCTGCCAGTACCTTTTACAAGGCGGAGCAATATCATCAAAAATATTACGAAAAGAAAGGAGGCGGCTCTTGCTACTTTTGATGGGATATTATGTGCAGCTCAATTTGAAGACAGCCTGAAGAAGGGCATAGGGGCTGGCTATCAGCATTGTTCCGGCAGAGGCCAGTCATGCCAAAGGCAAAATATTGCCCGACTCGGAAGTTATCATTGTAGATCCGACAAGTTCAACTTTCAAAATGACAAGAGTGGTCTTATATATAGCAAATTTCTTCTTCAGTACGTTTTGGGTTTGGGCAACAGAGATAACAAACTCTGGTTCTCCTTATAGTGTTTTCCAAACTCTCGTCTGGGATTTGTCATTATAGAATTTGGATCAACTAGAGGCTTGGCGGAAGATGATTGTAAGTTAGATTAATACAGCGCTTATTTAATAAATTCACCTTTTCATCCTTCTTTTAGATTGCATCGTGAATTATTTTATCGACTTGCTCTTGACTGATCCCAGTCTGTGATGACATGACGTCTGTTGTAATCTCAGATTTATGTAAATTTAATATGGTTTGTCACCGATAACTACTGATATCAGCACTAGAGTCTTGACTTCCTTCATGATTGTGACTATCGAGATTCGTTTTATTATATGCCTGCTTTGTGTTTGTCCGCGCTATGTTGGCAGAATATAATCGCAGTACAATTACAATTTTATGGACTATGTTAATACAAATCTAATTTTGGATTTACAGATTAAAGAGGACGAGGCAAAAGTAGCAGAGGATTGCACATTAAAGGTAAAGACAACCGTCTATAACTATTATTCTTGGGGGACTCGGAAAAATGACTTATAACAATAGGTGACCTAGGTCTATGAAGCGCAGCTGACGAGATTTGGATAAATTAAGAAGTCAAAACATGACAGAGCTAGTCTTAACACACTCTCCTCAACCAATTAATTGTTGACTACTTGGAGTGGGCCCAAGGAGGTAGGTCCCTCATGTACAAGGGTTCAAGCGCTAAAGCTTAAGGTTACCTATGAAGCCAGATGTGGGTAAGGTCATATATGAATAATCTTTGCATAGAAATTGTGTCATATTGTTTAAGCCTTGAATGAAAAGAAGATATTTAATATATTTATCAATGAGGCTTTCTAACTTGAAGATATTCATATCCAAAGTTGCAGTTTTTGTAAGGCTTTTGGTAGCGCCTCCAGCAAGATATTATTTGGTAGACTGCAGGATAATTTATGAAAGTCAATTACAGATGATATGCTCGGGAGCATGACAACGGGCGCTGACTACACTGGTCATTATTTTGAGACAATTCTTGATGGTAACAGCCTATCTGGTTGGAAAATGTGCGGACCTGGTATGTTCGTCCTTGAGGATGGGATGATAATAACTAAGGGAGGCATGGGACTGTTATGGTATGCAAAGAAAAAGTTTTCCGACTTTATCGTAAGAGTGCATTGGAAAACCACCAAAAGAGAGGATAACTCGGGCATCTTTATTCGCTTTGCCGATCCTGATAATGATCCATGGATAGCGGTCAATTCCGGCTATGAAATCCAGATCTACGATGCAGAGCCTCCTCAAGCTGATGGAGGAAATCCCATGCATAAAACAGGAGCTATATACGATTTTGCGCCGCCTCTAACACCAACATTTGCATCAAATGAACCCGGTAAATGGAATACGTTTGAAATTCATGCGATTGGCCAAAACTATGTTGTAATGCTCAACAACAAAAAGGTGACCGAGTTTACGGGCAACCGCCAGCTAGAGGGATATATCGGCTTGCAAAATCATGATGCCAATTCTAGAGTATGCTTTGGAAAAATCACAATAAGAGAGTTGTAAAATCATATGCTTTCACCGGCTTTGCTCCTTTAATAGGAAAGCAAAAATGTCGTCTGATCGACGTTATTATTACTTGATCTTGTTACTTGATACATCCTTTGCAACTATCGCTTCTTTCTCTCGTTCTGCAGCTTCGATCTTGATGAGATTCCTTTCGATCTCTGGTTGGAACTTAGACTTTGCAAACCAGACAGCAAAAGCGCTTCCTCCGAGGATCGCGCTTATTGTTATTGCTTCGATGAACATGTAGGGAATATATTTTCTTAAGTTATAAATCAATACATTGTGATAATACAAAAAAATGATCATTTTATGATATGAAATTATTACAGAAGAGCGAAGCATAGAATAGAAATTATTCAAAAACTTAGTCAATTATAATTAATATTATATTTTTTGGGGATTGCCAATCCTAGCCGACCACGTAATTCTGCTACTAGTCACGTCTTTTTTCGATACTAACTTGTCCGGCGACTTTTTTAGAAAATCAGCCACAAACTGTCCAAAATAGACCCTGTGGTATGCCTCACGTTTCTGTTTTCCTCTTGGCACATTCTTCAGCAAGTTAACGAAAATGGCTTCATTCAGCCATAAGACAATATTTGTGCAGCAGCTTTTGATTCAAACAGTCCAGCATAAAGCACTTAAAGACTGAGTAAATCTATTGTCTTATACTTTCTGTTGCACTGTTCTCCTGGTCTGATATTTCTCCGAGCCAAGCCTCCTCACAGAATCTAATAGTCATTGAGGTTTATACACACAGGAAGGGTCTGCATCGATATTGTGTATTTTTCAACAGAATATTTGCAGCTTTTTATTTGCTTCATCATCCTCATTTGGCGCGTTTTGGACTAGTGTGAGAGGATAAAACTTGTCTGTCTCCTTCTTTAATATGGCAAAAATAGCTGGTTTTTTAGACTGATGGTTTCCTATCTCTGGCCTGACTAAAGGGAGAAGATGATGTTTGATTAATTAATTTTCAGCTAGACTGCTACGGAAGTTTGCCGCCTATCGGAGGAGTATATCCCTTCAAGTCCTGGCCCATCACAATATCTTCATCTGGAGGCACATATTCTAGGACACCATGCCTCTGCTCTCCAGGATACTTCTTTTGTGTGGCAATCGCAACTATGACAAAGACTGCGAAGGCTATGGGCGGAGGTATCATGGTATCAAGACCAGCTAAATCTGGAGGTATGATGAAGAACATTAGGAGTCTTAATGCAGAACCGACTACAAGAGCTGCGACGGCAGCAGGCATGTTAGCTTTGCGCCAGAAAAGGCCCAGCGTCAGCGGCGCCCAAGCGCCAGCAAACACAATGTCAAAGGCCAAAATAAGGTAGACACCAGGTTGCGGGATAATATATCCCAAGATAAATGCAGCGGCCATCATAGGTATAGTAAATACACGAGTGGTCATAAGCAGCTTTTTGTCCTCCATCCCTGCTCTTTTCAACATCCTTCTTAAGATATCTCTCTGAATGATGTTCCTTGAAAC
>JBKPNF010000045.1:0-13100 GCA_046732455.1 Thermoproteota archaeon
CGGCAATAGAGACATTATAGAAGAAGCACTTTCTCATTGCTATTGACATGGTGCTAAATTATATATTAACATTTGAATTAAAAAGTAAAATCGTTCTTTCCTTATTGAACGCATTGAACTTAACCCCCTCCCCTACTAAACACCTGTATTCTGCCATTTCCCTCGTCAGTCACGTAAACTCTTCCGTCACCAGCTACAGTCACTCCTATAGGATTATTAAATTGTCCGTCACCTGAACCCATGGAGCCCCATTTTGTCATAAAATTGCCATTGTTGTCAAAAACTTGAACGCGATTGTTGCCTCTATCGACTATGAAAATACTATCAGAGGAATCTATTGCTATTCCTGACGGTGAATCAAATTGTCCGTCTCCAGAGCCAGCTGTTCCCCACTTTCCCAGGAAGCTCCCGTTGTTATCAAACTTTTGAATACGGTTGTTCCCGCCGTCCACAACATAAATAGTGCCTTGAGAGTCTATGGCTATATCTGCAGGATTCATGAATTGACCATCATTTGAGCCAGGTGTACCCCACTTCATTATGAAGTTACCATTACTGTCAAACTTTTGTATCCGATTATTCTCCCCAAAGTCGCCTACGTAGACAAAGCCCTCAGAGTCTACTGCAATGCCAGCAGGATTTACGAATTGGGCGTCACCTAATCCAGTAGAACCCCATAGGTCAAGAAAAGTACCATCTGAAGTGAATTTCTGCACTGCCTGATCAGCATTTCCCCAATCTGTCACATATACGGTGCCGTTAGGACCTATGGCAATAGAGAGCGGATTTGCAAAGCCTCCGCCACCGGTCCCAAGGAAACCCCATGATAAAATGAATGTTCCGTTAGAAGAAAATTTCTGCACTTGATTTGCCAAACCTGTGAAATCAGTCACATAGATATTGCCTGCCGAATCTGTAGCAATTTCCAGAGGTTGGGAGAATTTGCCGAATCCTGACCCGAAGCTGCCCCACTTTGTTACAAAGGAATAGTCACTACTACCAATATTGTTTTGTTGCTGCGCAAAGGAGGAAGTACAAGAAGCCAAAAAAAACAGAGAAAAGAGCAATAGTGCTAGCATTGTTGGGGATAGGAGACTAGGCTTTTTCATTATCGTCTATTAAGACAGAATTTGATATATATATGGTTCTGGAAACGTGGCTGGACACTTGGCAGGCTGGTAACTGAAGGATATAGAAGGCTAGAAGTCAGTCAAATCAATCTTATGTAAGGGTGCCGTCTCAGGGTGAACTATTGGAATATCTCATAGAAATACTAGACGAAAGAGACGCGCTTGTCAACCTAAGACCTTGTGGTGAGGACTAATTATATTGTGACAGACCTGATATTCATTGGTCTTGGGTTTTAAGTGTGAGAAATTCTTTCTGAAACGATTCATCGTATAACGCAACCACTAGGTTCTAAGGCTATTGGCTTTTGTTGCCATTCAGATTTTCGTCGTCGTCTCAGTGTCATTCTCATTGTCATTGTCACCGCTAACCCGTTCTTGAGGTACTAGAATGGGCAAAGCCTGCAGGTATACTCAACGCTGCGCGACAGTATATCTCGAGGATATCACCTTGGTATGCCAAGTACAGCAGCAGGATTCTCATAAGGGCCTGTATCTTCGCCTTGCATGTCGGATCGTCCTACGGTTGCTTCCTTAAGAAACTCAAAGCTCTGAAAAATCAGCCCTATTTCCGGCGGATTGGAAGATGGAAGTGTTGCTCCATCGGCCTCATAAGAGAGGCTGTATCCTGATATTATTCCCGCCTTTGATGTAGCATTTGTAGCCGCTAACAGGAAGTAACCTCTTGTGTCAACGGAATCGGGATTCTTGTATCTCATTTCTATAAGATTGGCTGGCACTATTCCTATTGTATTATTTGTATCTGCACTGATAATATCGATCGTCGTATTTATGTTCTGCAGAATGCTGAAATCAGTGTAACCAAGTTTCTGAAGCTTCATCATCTGATAACTGAGAAAATTCTTGTTTGTTGTGTCGCTGGTGGAAATAGAAGTGAATTCAGGTTCATCTGCTAGGTTGGGATATCGTTGAACATCTATTCTCTCGTCAGCTTGTTTGCAGTTATACGCGCCAGCAGTACCAGGAAGTGCTTGTTCTTGGGGGCAGAGTCGCGCCAGCAGCCTGGCTCCTTGCTGCATCTCCCCCAATAGTGCATCAGTATCAGTATTAAGAACATCTTCAATTACCCAACCTTGCGGCACTGCTATGCTGAAGCTATCTCTCACGCTCTCAAACTTCTTGTCTTGCTCTTGTGGAATTAGACCTTGGCTGGATAAGACTTGGGCATTACCTACCGCTGTTATGTTGCCTAAAAGAAAAATAACTATTGTTAAAGCTAAAGTAGGCTTCACAGTTGCTTGTGTCGCCATCAATAACATATTCATTATGGCCAAACGCTGCTGAAAGGCAAGATAAGGATATGGGTCGATATCGGTTGAGTATTCCATAAAGGAGCTTTATATGAACAAGAAGTGTATCTTTCGCATATGTAGTCAGTAACAACACGCAGCTGCCATTATCCATGTTCTACTATTTGTTTCCTATTATCAAGCAGCCATAGTAGTTGTTTGCAATTGTCACGATCCGCAAAAAAGGTAAATACGTTTTTATCAAGAGCGTAAGATATAATGGATGGAATCAGCATTCATTAGCACAGGGGATGAAGATGTGGTGGCTATATGATTAGATGATTATTAATACCAATTTCTGACCCCTTTTGTTCTTTCTATCTATCACAACCACAACCGTCGCTGCCGAGATCATAAGACTTGATATTGTATTTTTCCATGCAGTTGCAACAGACACTCTCCCCAAACGCTATTTTTGCATCACAAAAAGCGCACGCTGCAGTTACTTTATCGCTATCGCTTCTAACTGCTACTTCCAACAATAAAAGAAATAGAAGAACGAGCTATTAAGTTTAATTGCATAGCCTTACAAGATTGAGAGCACTGCCCTGTATTATTCATTGCGACATTTCTTCAGCATAGCTTTTTCTGTCCAGGTTTTGAGAAGCAGAGGATAGATGATGGGCTTGAGCTAACTGGCATCATCCTAAATATGGAACTATTGTATGATGCATATCAGGATGAGTTGAAGAAGAAATAAGAAAATCATATTTCTAGATATCTCTCATGTATACGCATCAGGAAAATTTGTTATATCTGTGTCGCTATGTTATGTCGTGAATATTGCCCGTGACTTGCTTTGCATTGCAAGGGGCGAGATTCTTGAGGACAGATGGAGCAGACTCATATACTCGGTGGATGCAAGCCACTACCAGATAGAGCCTACTGCAGTAGTTTATCCTGTAGATGAATTGGATGTGCAACGAATTTGTGAATATAGTTCATCCAACAATATACCGATAACTGCAAGAGGGGCAGGCACAGGGCTTCTTGGACAATCCTTGTCTGATGGTGTTATCCTTGATTTTTCAAAGCACATGGATAAGATAATAGAGATTGACAATGACTACGTTACAGTCCAACCAGGCATCGTCAAAGGCATACTTGACAAAGAGTTAAAAAAGAAGAACAAGTTCCTCCCACCTGATCCGGCCAGCAGCAACTACTGCACCTTGGGGGGCATGATGGCGGACAATTCTAGTGGTATTCACTCCTTAGGCTATGGGAGCACTATTTCCTTTCTTCAAGAAATTAAATTGGTGTATGCAGACGGCAAGTTGGGTTTTGCAAGTGAAGCCAAATATGATGAAAGGATGAAAAAACTTGGGGAATTACTTTATTTACACATCGATGAAATCAGAAACCACTATCCAGCCGTCACTAAGAATTCTTGCGGCTACCGACTGGACGCGGTTATTGACGATAAGTTTAGTCCACAGAAGGTCCTTGCAGCTTCTGAAGGCACACTTGGTATGATAACCTCTGCAAAGCTTCACATTCTAGATATCCCGGCCTACAGATCCTTGATGGTACTGGGCTTTGAAGATCTCCTGAGAGCTGTTTCAGTAGTCCCTGAGATCTTGAAGTTTTCGCCCATCGCTCTTGAAATGCTAGACCATACTATTGTGAGGTTTAATGATGACAAAGCATCTGGAGAC
Source organism: Thermoproteota archaeon (assembly GCA_046732455.1). Classification (GTDB taxonomy): domain Archaea; phylum Thermoproteota; class Nitrososphaeria; order Nitrososphaerales; family Nitrososphaeraceae; genus Nitrososphaera. Next base: position 4,096 of record JBKPNF010000045.1, read on the forward strand.
GGCTGCCTGCTGTTTGTTGAATTTGCAGGGAATGGCAGCAAGAGGAAAGTGGAAGCACGTATGATGGCCTGCAAGCAAGAGCTTGCAGATAGATCCTCCTTATTAGAATACGCTTCTGATGAGCAGAGTATAACCAAGATGTGGATGGCAAGAAAAAGCGCACTCAACAGAATAATGAAGCTTACTGTGGGCAGTCGAAAGCCCATAGGGTTAATAGAAGATACGGTCGTTCGCCCAGATTTTCTTGTAGACCACGCTGCCAATCTTCTGAACACTTACCGTGAAAATAAGCTGGATTATGTGATTTATGGCCACGTAGGTGATGGCAACATGCACACAAGGCCACTTATAGACACCGCCTCGACAAAAGAAGTTGAATTGATGCGCAATATTGCAAACAACGTATTCTCAGAGGTGATAAAGAAAGGAGGGACGATAACAGGCGAGCATGGCGACGGGCTTGCGCGAACAGGCTATATCCAAATGATGTATGGCAGGAGAATCAGTTCGCTATTCTCAATTGTTAAGAAGCTATTTGATCCTTCACTTACAATGAATCCGTGTAAAAAGGTTCCCTGCACTGATTTATCAAAGGCATAGGTAGAGCTGCGACACTTGAAGAACCGCTCAGCGGATTTTGCAAGGCTCTGGAAATACTCAGTCGGCTTTAACGGAGTGTGGATAGCGCACATAGGGAGGCAAATGAATCTATTTAATCACATTGCTGCTGGCCCTGTGTCTATAGAAGAACTGATAGTGGACACTAAATTGCATCCTGTTGCAGTCAGGGCATGGTGTTCTGCAGCAGAATCCTATAGACTTATCACCGTAAAGAAGGACAAGCTTCAACTGAAGAGGAATATAAGGAGGATACTTATTGACACGACAAGTCCTGAGTATATTGGCGGACAATTCTCATACCTTGCACTCAGGAGCCTTGAGTATAGTGCGTTTGAAGAGCTGTTTAGATCGGGTAAGACTCGAAAAAAGATGTCCACTTTGAGTGCAATAGAGCAGGCTACTGATTGGGAACACTATGCCTTTCTTGCTGCCGTGCGACGTCATAAAAAATTACGCGAGATGCTTTCTAACGGCTGCAGACTCCTTGATGTAGGTTGCGGCACAGGAAGTATGCTTGCTAAGGTACATAAAGAGTATCCCAAATCAAGCTTGGTCGGAATAGATCCTTCAGGTAAAGCACTTGCGATGGCTCATCAGATAGTCGATGGCAAGCCTATCTCATTGATAAAATCAGGAGGCGAATCTATGATATTCGCAAATGAATTTGATATTGTCTATTTGGGCGAGTCGCTCTACGCTACCAAGGACAAAGAAAGGGTTGTATCAAACTGCTGGAAGGCGCTGAAAAATGGCGGCATGATAGCAATAATGGAAGGACTTCTGCCGATTTCAAAGTCTCCTGGAAGTTCAAGTCGGCTAATCATGGGGATGCAGCTTGACTTCGCGCTCCAAGGTCACAAATTTATGAATAAGAAGGACGTCGTGCGGTTGCTCAACGGGAGGTTTTCAAGGGTGCACTTTAAGAACCTAGGCGGCAATGTCTATTTGATAAGCGCAACGAAGAAATAATAATAATAATAATACCAGTCATCCATTATTCTGCGCCTATAAGGCCAAGTAAATCAAAACCTTCTGACGACTTCTCTTTGATTTCAGCTATAGATATGAGATGCCTGTCAGGGTCCTGAATTATTGCGTGCTTGCCAAAAGGCTCCTCTTTTGGTTTCTTAAAAAATTTCACTCTTTTCTGCTTTAGCTTTTTGACAGTTGAGTCCAGGTCGCTCACTTCAAAACCCACTAGTGTGCCTGAACCTACCTTGAGCATACCTTTTTTCTTCTTCGGAGCCGGGTGGAGCGCAAGTACAGTATCGTTGTTGAAGAATTCTGTCCAGTCCTTTGACCTACTCTTGATCGGAAGCTCGAGTATCTCTTTATAAAACTTGATCGATTTTTCCATGTTTGAAACTAGCAGGATTACTGCTCCAACCTTTCTAAAAGACACACAAGTGCACCTATAATACCATTGTTCTGCCTAGTAAATTATGAACGTATCGCCATGTGCGCCAAACATGCTAATGAAAGATTATCGGGCTTGTCAGAAATTTTGAAAGCACACTCATAGTCGAAATACGGGGGTAGAGTAGCAAACCACTACGCATCTACGCACAATTCTGAATAATGAATGTGTATATTTTTGACAGCATTTCTTTTAAGGGAGGTAGATGATAACTCTGTATGGTTACCCCTACTATCCCCTCGGATGAGAGTAACACTGCTAATGCTAGCAGAGTTAGAGGGAACACTTCAACAACCGATACTACTGCCCGCATGACGGCATCAGTTGACGCACAACAGACAGCAGAAACAATTAGAGGGATTGCACGGAGAATAAGAGAAGAATCCATTAGAATGAGAGAGTTAGTAATTGCTATACGCCAAAGCGGAGCAGTCGAGGAACTCGTCGATTCATTTAGAGAGGCGTCGCTTGCAACACGTGACACTGCAAAGGAAATTAACGAAGCGGCTCGTGCACTAAGGGATCGCGGTGCAATCAGAGAGACTGCTGTCGCAATAGAGGAGACAACTAAGGCAGCACAGGAAACGGCTGAGACTGTTAGGGTCGCTTCAAAAGAAGTCGGAGAGGCTGCCCCGATTACCTCAGAGAGCGTGAGAAAGACTGGAAGGAGGCTTAAGAAGTCGCCCAAGTCAACCACTGCTACTGACACCGCTGCAGGCCTAGAAGAAGGAACACCAGCAAGCTAATAGGATGATCAACGCGATTGACTACGATAATACCCCTCAAGACATAAGGTTGGAACGGAAATGGCAATGGCAAAGACAAAATTCACAGCCACATGGCTAATCCCCCTAGCTTTTCTGCTACCGTCCCTTCTTCTTACTTTATCCCTATGGCGCAGGATAAGCAAATACAGGCGGTACAAGAAGCCACAGTATTATGATCACAAGATTATACAGAAGCTGATATGAAAGCGCCACTACTGCAGACATCTATTGTCTCTACCTAATTTTTTGTCTGTTTTTTCCATAAGTAGAAATATCATCTAGGATACTGATTTAACCAAAGAATATTGCATGTATAAGAAAACCCCGCTTATAGAAGTATAAGATTCCTTGCACTTGTTGATCTGTTAGCTGAACGATAGTTGTTATTGTTATTATTATTATGACATCTCGCTGGTCGGGCTAAAAAAGTTCTGGAATCAGTTAACTCTTATCACACTTCTAGCAAAAGGTGGCCTTCTTATTGGACTGAGCGAAATTTTTTGTGGAAATTCTAACTCCACTCGATAAATATGATATAACGTCAATACCACAGTATATGATAGCAAACCTAGATAAGGTGGAAGAAAAGACGGCAAAGAAATTCGAGACAAGATTAAAGCAGGCATGGAATCTTCAGAAATAAAAAGACAGCTAGATAGCCACGATGTTGGCTACAAGATAAAAAACGGCGCAGAGAAGTAGCAAAAGTCTGTACGATCTAGAAGCCATCATATGTGATGAGAATCATTATAATCTGTTTTGAAAATAGGGCTGCTAATGCCCTTGCAATTTCCATTGTTGAGGACACCCTTGACTATCGGACAGGAATGCGTTTGAAACGCCCACTCTACGCGGTATTTCTAATGGGATAGGGACCTCCAGGCAATATGGCATTGCAAGGAGCAAAGGTTCTCCGCTGCTAAACCGGTTGGAGTCTGTCCCCTTCTAGGCGAATTAGTGCCGGTCTATAGTATCTCGAAACGCTGGAGACGTGTATAATCAAAAAATAAGCCAAAACAGCAATATTAGTACTTCTTTTTCGACTGAAATAGTCTCGCATCATTTGCTTTATTAAATTCCTCATATCTCAAGAACCTGCCAAAGATTTAATCTAGACAAAAAGCGCCCTCATGTTATGCTTTGTGCCGAAGCCTTATAGTATGTATAGAACATAGGGGGGTCGCATAACATGACGAAAAGATGGTCTGTTCTTTATAAGCCCTCCTCAATTCTGCGCCTTCTAATTGTCCCTCTACACGATGCTTTTTTTTATTCGTTACCTTGAGAAGAACGGCATAATGAGGTACTTAGTTGAGATAATACAGTTTCTGAAATCAAAGTCATCGGCCTCTTTTCGCCGGGGAACTTTCTCTGATGCTGGTTGATCAGTAGAGCAACATATATGTCAGAACTATGTATAATATACCGATCGATACGAACCCAATGCCGGCATAGAGAAATACCTTCTTTTTCTGTCGCGGATGCATACTCGTGCTGTTGGATATACAGAGGAGCAAATCAGCATTGCGGGGTTATTAATTTAGGATAGCGTCCGACACATTAAGCGAGACTGCATTATATCCAGGATATAGCACTCGTTGCATCGGCTTGAAGCAGCTCTGTGAACGACCACTACCAGCCAAATGACCAAAGGCAACCAATACTGTAGAGGAGTGGCAAATATAAGCCAGTTTCACAAAAGTTGGCTGGAGAGATAGCATTGAAAGCAGACAGGCTCTTCTTCATATATGTTGCAAAAGAAAAAGAATGGCAGCAGATGGAATTGGAGGACTGGGTATACGTTTCTGCTATGACACGTTTTTTCAACTGGTGGGCACGACGCTACTTTGATATTTCGCTTTCAGTCCATGCAGACATTTTACCAATTGTCCCGGGCAAGCTCTTTGACAGGGCATCGGTGGCGTACTTGATAAAGGACCACTCTGAGAGGGGACAGGACACGTTTCATTTTTATCTAGCATACTTTAAGCCACTTATTACTGATTGCAACACCGAAGGTTATACTGCACCTAATATTGGCATTGCATGGTGGCAGAGGCCTGCAGGGAGATTGTCAGAAGTTCAGCGTTATAATTTTTATGCAGACAACAATTGCCCGCGTGTCTCGCATGTACTTGCGCATGAACTCCTCAGAATGAAAGGTAAGACTAAAAAGGATTTTTTTGGCAAGGTTCATGAAGTTTGGGACAAGCACATTTACAACGTGGAGCCATTTCTATACTTTGACAGCCAATTTAAACGAGTAAGCAGTGAAGACTCGTATAGATATGTGACACTAAATCCTGATGAACTCTAAAGGAAAGCACGCAGTGATACACAAAAAGAATATCAAGCGCTTTATGCGAATAGAAGCCCACTACATATGTCACTAGAGGCTCTGGCAAGGTCAGGAGCAGTAGTGTCCTCGGCAGGAGTGGCTCTTATGATCGTACTAATGGTGGTCTTACTCGCGTTTCCCGTGGTAAAAAATTGTGATGGAGCTCAGAAATGCTATTACCAATCAACAGCGCCTACAGAGCTCCAGCCGGTAGTACAGCCTGGCTTTCTTGCCATTTCACTTATGACAATTTCTGTAGGAGTGCTGACTCTGAGATTTAGCATATGGCTAGGGAGCAAAAAATCGCAAGAGAGGACTAAGCTCTAAACATGTCAGGACTTATCGATACACGAAATCGCAATCTCTGTTTGTGCATTGGATTGCTTACCCCTGGTCAGAAACCTTTGCCTCAAAGCCATCATCGAATCTAATCAGCCCTCTGCTCCAGAAATCAATTTCTCCTTCAACCTTTATCGCTTGAAGTCACAGCAAAAGGTGCAAGGCCAAAGAGGCAGGCAGGTCTATAAATAGTAGATTTCCGCAATTCTCTCGTTGGCCACTGTGACCTTTAGTCGGGCAGAAAGAGATTTTTTGAGCAGCAATGAAGCCTGTAGAATAGCAACATGTCATGATGAGGTTCCTCATGTCGTCCCTGTATCGTACGTATTTGAGCATGACTCGTTCTTCATAGCAACTGATTACAAGACTAAAAAATACGATAACATCAAGCATAACAGAAGAGTGGCTCTCGTAGTAGATGCCTACAGCTCGGTGAACAACAGCGCGGTCTGCGTGCAGGGTACAGCTGAAATCATTGAAAGGGGAGATGAGTTTGCAAGGCTCTACAAGATCTTTCACGATCGCTTTGAGTGGGTCCGGCATGATCCTTGGGGGGAAGGTGAAGCGCCCTTTCTTAAGGTCTCGCCTACAAATAAAGTAACATGGGGCTTGAAATAAGTTATGAGGACAAGACTAGAGAATGCTGCTGGCCTACTATGCAAAGGGCTGCTGCCAATCAAACACGATTACTACCTGGGCGCAGGAAAAGCGGTAGCAGTCTGTACATTGTCAAGCATTGACCTGCTACAGACTATAGGTAAATCGGATCTCATAAATAGGATTCTCATAGCTGGCAGGCTTCTCTCCGAAAACAAGGGCATAGATGCAATAATCTCCTTCGCCGTGAAGCATCCAGATTTTAAGCGCATCATAGTCTGCGGGAAGGAAGTCAAAGGACACAGAGCAGGACAGGCACTGCTGGCCCTTGCAAATGATGGCATCGACTCATCTGGTAGGATAATTGGAGCAAAAGGACCCAATCCAATAGTGACCTTACCTCTCCAAGATGTCGACATGTTTAGACGTCAAGTAGAATTCATAGACATTATCGGGACCAATCTGTCTAATTTTCCATTATTGCTCAAGGATATATCAAAATATTGCAATCTCGATTAAAGAGCATAAATACTGAGCTCTCTTACTCCCCCTCGCTCCTCCCAGCGTGCTAACTTGTTTTTAACCATAAGCACAGATGATGGCAATTATCGCTGCCTAGGCTTGGTCAATAATAAAAATAATAATTATCCTCATAATGAGCACCAACCGCATCAAGATTCAACTGAAGCAATTATCCAAAGGACAGAATTAACATCAAAACTTGTGCTGGCAATCATAGGATTGACTTCAGTAAGCGCCCTAATAGTACCAACATATGCTACTACTCCTACCACTATCCATAACAATATGACATCTTTTGACGACATTGGAAATGGACAGATACCATAGGCAGAAGGCATAAGAAATTTAGTTAGCGATGCGGTACCGCTAAAGGTGGTAGCTATAAGCAGTCCCACTAGAGAAATCCAACCAAATTCTGGCGTGTCTTTTCATGTTGAGTGTCCAAAAGGCATATTTGCAACAGGCGGAGGATTTTCTACCGATGGTTCTCCTGTAGATGTTGCTATATTTCAGCCTGGCCTTTCCTCCGGAAATGACATACAAAGCGGCGATAACCCTGATGAGTGGCATACAGTGCTAAGTAACTCTAAAGAAATTCCACTGACTGCTAATTCATGGGTGGTATGTGTAGGACTAGGACCGTAAACTATCCACCCATCCACACACTCATTATTTTTTCTTTTTTGTACTTGTTTTTGCCAGTAACAACGACTAAACGACTAAACTTAGAGAAACTGTCTGACATGATATCATTTGAGACCCCATCGGTTGGCAATAATTAAAAATGGCTCTCTATTTGGTGTCTTTGGCTGTTATTTCACCGAGATTCTTTATCTAATTAAATTGCATATTCTGTGTTGCGATTGTTTATTGGATTATAGGCCTTCCTCAATAAACGATATAAAAATACATACTAATCCTGCTAGATTTACAAGATCGCTTGTCCCTGTTGTCTCGGCAACTCTTCTCTCGGCGTTGATTGTTCTCCAGTCATTTACATTAATTTTTGGTCCAATAATGCCAAATGCTGCAGCTGCTACTATTCCTAACTTTAATATAGCAGTTGTAGGCGACTGGGGATGCACAGCGGACACAACATCGACAGTAAATAAGATTAAGGGCAAGAGCCCTGAACTGTCAATTAGTCTTGCTGATAATTCTTATGCGACAACAGCTGACTGTTGGTTTTCAAAAGTATCTCCAATAGACAGCCAGCTGCATACTGCAATAGGAAATCATGACGTTATGAGTACCACATTGCTAGCTCAGTATATGAACCACTATAAGATGCAAAACCAATATTACTCCTTTAAGTATCAAAACATACACTTTCTAGTATTGTCAACCGAAACAGATTATGCCGTAGGTACAGCGCAATACAATTTTGCCAAGGCTGACCTTCAGAAAGCGGCTTCTGATCCTTCTGTTCAATGGATTATAGTTTCTTTCCATAGGCTCATGTACGGATCCCCAAACGACCATAATGTAACCTCAGCAACCTCCCTTAGAAAGGTATACCATCCTTTGTTTCAGCAGTATGGCGTAGACGTGGTTTTAGATGGGCATATGCATTCCTATGAGCGATCCTATCCATTGAAATTTAACAGTGCCAACCCCGCCAGCCCTATAATAGAGAGTACTAGTACCAGTACTTACAATGATCCTGTTGGTCAGATTTTCGCTACAGTAGGTACTGGTGGATTCAGTCATCATACTTTTACCAGTAAGGGTGCTGCATTTGCCACTCAGGCAAATGGCGTATTTGGCTTTCTAAATATTGACATGTTAAACAACGGACAGACTCTGACAGCATCATTTTATTCAAATGGTGGGACTACAAAGGACAAATTTACCATTCAGAAAAGCCAAAGCTCATCATCACCAACTTCAACTGTATCTACAAACATCAATAATCCTTCTGTACTACAAATATCGTCGTCCCAGAACAACAATGGAACATCTGATACTGCCACTACTGCTGGGCAAGAAGTTTACCTGTCACCACAATCTTCATCTACAAATATTAATAATCCTTCTTTTATAGCCATCGCAAGTCCTACTACTCAGACAGCTAATGGAGGAGGAGGCAATAATACTCCTCCTACAGCTAACGCTGGACCTGCCCAGACAGTTCATGACGGCGACTTGGTAACTTTGGATGGCTCAGGCAGTAGGGATACTGATGGTGGTGGTACAATTGCATCATATGCATGGAAGCAAACAGCTGGCCCTCCAATGGAGCTTAGCGACAGTACGGCAGCTCAGCCCACCTTCATTCCTCCAAAACTACCACAAGATGCAATACTTACCTTCTCACTGGTAGTGACAGATAATAATGGTGCATCTAGTGCTCCAGCTACAGTTAACGTACTTCTGAAGGATCCACCGGCTGATATCCCTCCTC
>JBKPNF010000046.1:0-8626 GCA_046732455.1 Thermoproteota archaeon
TGCGCGACATGCGGCACATTCCTTGTCTGAAAACCAACTACTGACTTCCATCCCTTTCGTGATATTTCTGCCCTTGTCTCTGCTGGTGTCATTCTGTACTTTCGCAGCGGTGATCGCTCTATTCTTTTGATGACATCGAGCTTGCCGCCAACCAGCCTATCTTTCATATTGACGATTTTTTCGACGCCTGGATGCTTGATATCATCAGTCTGGTAGATCGATTTTGCGCTTGCAATCTTGTCAAATGAATAAACTTCCTCAACATGCAGTATGGCAAATTTTTCGTTACCATCTGTTGCAAGTGCGATTTCCCCTGCATCCTTCAATTTGCGTGCTTCTTGTTCATCAGTGTCAAGAATTATTGGAACTGTCCACGCAAGCCCGTTGTTTAGCCGGCCTCTTTTGACAATGCTCTGAAAGTCACCCTCACCTACGAATCCTTCAAGGGGACTAAAGATTCCATCTGCAATGTTTTCGATGTCGTTTCGGAGCTCATTGTTCACTTGCAGCGTATACATGCCTTCAGTATTTTTCTTGTCAGAGAGAACAAATCTATTTATGAGCTTACTCCCGTGGGGTGACGGAATAGATCCAGCCACACTCTATCACTACTACTCTATTACTAGTGTCTTTTTTTCGATGGGTCAAAGTGGAGGCCGCATTCTTTCTGCGCTGCGCTTTCCCACCACCATCTACCTGCACGAGGGTCCTCACCAGGCTCTATTGCCCTTGTGCATGGTTCACAGCCGATGCTTGGAAAGCCTGCATCATGAAGCTTATTGTATGGGATGTTATTTTTTCGGATGTAGTCCCATACCATGTCAGATGTCCAATCTGCAAGCGGATTGACCTTCACTATTCCTCGATGGCCGCTATCTATCTCGATTTTTTTAGTCGTTGCCCTTGTTACGACTTGGTCGCGGCGCAGCCCAGTTATCCAGCCATCAAGACTAGCGAGTGCGCGATTGAGTGGATGCACTTTTCTTATTTCGCAGCACAGCTTGCGATTCTCTACACTTTCATACATTAGGTTCATGCCTCTTGGCCTGACCATCTCTTCGACTTCCTTCTGATCGGGGAAGTATGCTTCAATTGGAATTCCATACCTTCCTCTAATTGCATCCATCACGTCATAGGTCTCTTGATTGAGGCGCCCAGTATCAAGGGTAAAGACCCTCGCCCTATCCTTGTCGATGTTCGCCATCATATCTATGATGACAACATCCTCTGCACCAAAACTTGATGCAAGGGCGATTTTAGTTCCAAAAGTGTCGAGGGCCCACTTCAAGACTTCTTGGGCCGTCTTGCTGTCAAATTCGTCTGCCAGCTTTTCAATATGCATAGATGTCGCTGGGGGGTTCTGTGAAGCCATATAATGCAGAAATTGAGGTCTCAACTCCTTATAATAGTTATTTTCTGGATTTTGGTATAGTTTAAAAATGATATGCTATTTTAATAAGCGTAGTACTCCAAAAAAGTACTCCTTTATTAACAAGCTTTTCTGTATATTCCATAGAATAGTCGATTAACTATAGTGATTGCTAGGAGAGATAGTGCGAGATTGTCTGATAATTTTTGGGAAAATATCAATCTATACCGAAAACTTGGATTCGATCCTCTTCGCTGGATTCCAACGTGCTCAGATGAAGTGGACATTCAAGTACTCAAAGGCGCATTGGCGGAGCTGAAACGTACTCGCATTAAGATTTCACCCTCATGGTTTGACTCATTTTATCATATTGACGGAAGGATCCCCGAATTGACAAGGCGTGTATACAGCCTTGCTAACCCTGCTATAGAAAAGGAAGTCGAACTGAAACGGGCACTTGCAGTATTGCGCATTCATACTGGTTCTGGTGAAGATGCACCGTTGTTATCTCAAGCACTTGAGAACTTTTTTAAAATCTTCAACTCGAAGGTGTCAGTGACGAGTGTATCTGCAGTGCTGACAGAACACAAGGATGCAGAGTTTGGAATGTTTGACTATATCCAACTCCACAGAGGCGACAAGATAGGATACATGCCAGCAGTAACATCAGTTACCCAGATCACTGACGTGACAAAAGAACCCGATGCTGAAATACATAGCAATATAGCGATGACCTCTGCGATCGAACTTTTGAACCTGCTTGGCTGCAATGTGAAATCTTCGCCGTCTTCGAAGCTATTTCCAATTTACGATGCGCCGTCAGAAGAGATGCTTGATAAGATAAGATCCAATCTTGATACCTTCACTTCTCGGTACAACCTTGCACTAGAAGATTACAGCGCGCTCAAGTTAGGCAAGCTATTCTATGGCACAAGCGCTGTATCGACTACTACAAAAGATCTGCCTACCAAATACGATCAAATCGAGGAAGGAATGGAAATTATAATTACCAACAAGTTAGGTGGCCTTTCTCCACTTGGCCTTTACACACTTGCTTGTATTGACTCTGAAAATATTGCCAAATACGAACAAAATGGCATACCGTTTGCCAGCATTACTCAGGCAAAGGATGAAGCAATGAAAAACCTTAGCGAACCACACTTTGCTCTTGGGAAAATAATTGCAAAATTTTGTCCAGACTTTGAGTCTGCTGCATATGACAAACAAATACACATTACAGCAGTTTATCCTGTCGGGGCACAAGGAGTATTTGCCCTAGGCGCACTTGCAGAGCTTGCAAATGTGCAACTGATGATAAAGGAGCTTCCACTCAGAAATGAAGAGATCGCGAAGTTTGCAACTAGCGACTTTCTTATAGAGAATGCAACGGCATCATTAAATGGATGCCATATCATAGTAGCAACAAAGGATGTGGCGAATCTGATCATTGAGGAATTAAGGGCGCATAATTTTGCTCCCGAGAGGATAGGGTTTGTAGAAAAGAAGGGCTCTTCGTCAGTGAGCTTTACTACAGATGTTAGCCAATTTGTGGCTTCAAAGCTGAAGCTTGCGCGGCTGTTAGCAACTCCTCAGTCACATGAGGCCTCAGCTCCCACTGCATCTCCTTCTTCTCCTCCTCCTTCTTCTCCTTCTTCTCCTCCACAGCCTCCTGCTTCTTCAGATGGATCAGCTGTATCCTGACAAAATTATTATTAGACCTACATTTCATCTGTGAACGGCGATACACAAAAACCCCTGACAACAGTATCAAATTACAGGGTTTCTACGCTTGTCCTTTACCATGCTTCGGTGCAATAATGCAATATAATAATAGATACTAACTTATGCTAACGCAGAGAAAAAAAGGGCATGCAAGATCCAAACTGTATTTTCTGTAAGATCATCGCAGGTGAGATCCCTGCAAAGGTTATAACGCAAAATGAAAAGGCAATGGCGCTGCTAGATGCCTTCCCGCTCGCTCCCGGCCATACCCTTGTAATACCCAAATCGCACTACGCCAAGGTGCAGCAAATGAGTGAGCAAGATGCAATGGCTGTATTTGAAATCATCTGGAAGATTGCCGGCGCCGTTGAGATAGGTTCTCAAGTTAACGCTTCTACAATTGCGATCCACAATGGAAGCGAGGCCGGCCAGGAGGTGCCTCACGTACATGTGCATATTGTTCCAAGGACGAAAGGTGATGGTGCAGGACCCATACACTCTATGTTCAAAATTAAGCCAAAACTAAGTCCGCAGGAGATGGACTCGCTTTGTGATAGGATAGCAAGCAACCTTTCTTGATAACAATACCATCAGGAATCTGAAGAGTAACAGGGGCGCCATTGATCTGATGTTTCCCTCGATTTTGTGGCCTACCAAAAACATCGCTATTGCTGAAAGCAACATCGCGCAGCCAGCATACAGGTTAGTCTGCATTCCCAGTAGATATCCTAGAGTCATCGCAAGGCCTACTGCATAGAACGGCGCGCCTATAGAGTGTAGTGCTTGGTTGACAGGGTGCTTGTGAGTATTTTTTAAAATCTTTACTATAATTTGCAGCATGGCTGAATCATATATACGCATCAACTGATAATAATGCTTTGCAGAATCCTGGGGATTTCGGATAGGTGTGCCACTGTGTATGCTGGGCGCTCACAGACCTTGGTAGGCAGCTGCAAAGCAAAGAGCGAATTTGTAGTCCGAATGGTAGTCATTCCAAGAGTGTTGGCCGGACAAATGTCGGTGTCCAGCCGGTCACCAACCATTATGCAGTCCTTTGCATTGCATCCTGCCTGCTTGAAGGCAAATTCGAAAATCTTAGGGTCTGGCTTTTTTAATTTTAGAGATGAAGATATGGCATGCACCTTGAAGAATCTATCAAAACCCGCCTTTTGGATTAGCCCAATAACATCTTCTGATTGGTTGGCTATTATTCCCATTTCACAGTATTTTGAGAGCGCCCGCAACGTCGGCTCGGCGTCATCAAAAAACCTGAATAGGTCTTGCCTTCCTTGCTTTACCTCCGGTTCTAGCCTGCTGGCGATAACTTTTTCGTACCCTGGAGGGGATAGTAGTCTGCAAACTTCGACAATAAGTTCCTTGACGCTACCATGTCCTATCTTGCGATCCCGGATTATGCTGTTGCGGACTGCACGATAGTTGCGCTGGTCGATCCTTGCTCCAAAGCCATTTAGCATTTCGAGAAATTTTTGATCAAAGTAAGCGATAAAGTCCCATTCGTCGATAAGAGTCTGGCCGAGATCAAAGAATATAAAAGAAGGATGAGGGGGAAGAGGACCTGTCATCTAGTGGCAACCAGTCTGAAAAAACAATTCACAAACTGTTATTTATTATATTATCATGTCATCCTGCGCGTTTATATCGCTCTGCATAGAAGGCAACATTTTAAATAGAGTTTTCTGCTTTCCCTGCTTGTCTTGCACTAATGAAAAGGGACTATGACATTATCGTGGCAGGCGGCGGCCTCGCCGGCCTCATAGTAGCATCCTCCGCGGCATACTATTCCAACCAGTCAATGAGGATTTTAGTTGTCGATAGGAATCCACTTTCTGATCAGGGAAGAAAAACAGTTTCCGGCTGGATCTGCGGTGATGCAGTAGGCAAAAATACTGTTGACTATATGACTAGCAGAATCAAGATTACCTGGAGCCAGCCGGAAATAGAGCACCCAGTCAAGGGAGTAATTGCATACTCACCTGACCATGAAACCGGCATTTCATTTGACGGCGAGGGCTATATGCTAAATAGGCGGCTTCTTCCGCAGAGGCAGCTCAGAGATGTAAAAAAGGCAGGAGTCGAGATCAAAGAGCGTGTAGCTCTTCGCTCGCTTCTCGTGGAGGATAACAACACTATCGTTGGAGTAGAAGGTGACGACTTGGCTAACAAGACCATCTTCAAAAAGACTGCAAAGCTGGTAGTCGACTGCACGGGCGTAACATCTGTTATGCGGACAAACCTTCCAGTCAAGTCATATATCCAGCGCAGGATCGACCGAGATGACCTTGAAGCCACCGGAAGATACATCTATAACTTTGACTCTGCGCAGGAAGACAAGACATACTTTGATTCAGACTACTGCATCATACATCTAGACCAAAAATTAGCACCGGGCGGCTATGCATGGGTGTTTCCAAAAGGCAAGAGCAAGGTAAACATTGGACTTGGAGTTCAGCAAAAGGCTTTTGATATTCGCAACAAGACAATGGGAGTACACACTGACCTAAAGACGCTCATAGATGAGTATGTTGAAATGAACCCTTCCATAGAGAACCCTCGCCTTGCAGACGGACCTGATGATGACGGTAATGCATGGGGAACTTGGCAGGTATCAGTAAGGCGGCAAAACGACTGCCTTGTGGCAAATGGCTACATGCTGGTTGGCGACTCTGCATGGATGCCTAAACCGCTAGATGCCGGAGGCATTGGTCCGGCGATAATTGCTGCAACAATAGCCGGCAAGGACGCAGTAGAGGCGATACAAGCAGGCGATACTTCTGAAAAAGGGCTCTGGCAATACAATAAGCATTTTATCGACGACTATGGATACAAAACAGCCGGCCTTGAAGTCTTCCGCAGGATGCTACAAGGGTTGACAAATGAGCAGATAAACTACGGCATGAAGCACTTTTTGTCCAAGATGGATATTGATAAAATTACTAAAGGAGAGCATCCAGAGTTCAGTACTGTTGACAAGCTAGGCATGATAATCAGAGGAGCAATGAACAAGAAACTCGCTGAGGACCTACGCTATTGTGCCAGCATTAATAGAGTGCTGACTGATCATTACCACAATTATCCTAAGACACCAGAAGGGTTCCCCGAGTGGCACAATATCCTAACTAGGCACCTTGAGAATGCATTTTTAAGATACAAAGATAATAGTAGCTCTTCTTCTGTTACTGCTGAGTCCCACAAGAAGAATCATCAGCAGCAGTCATTTACAACCACAAGCGCGCCAAACTGACAGAAGAAATGAATGAATTTTATCTCACTTTTGCATTTTTATCTTTTGTAAGAAAATAAAATGGCACACCCGGTTTATGTTAAATTCCCAGTAATTGAGACAATAGATCTGAGTGGAACATCTACCATCCGGCAAGCAGTTGACAGAATGGTAGAAGCCTATCTGGCACAGGACCCTCTGGGAAAATTTAGCTATCGCATACTGCTACCCCGGGATCAAAAATCAACTAGGAATGCAAAGATGATAGGGCTTGCATTTCAAGGAGAGTTTCTGCTTGGATTGCGCAGACGAAATGTCGTGCCAAAGTTGCGCGAAGTACGCTATGTCCACGACGAGCATCATTATGGGTGGCTGCTTGCAAACCCCCAGGTGTATGAGGAGTTTGAAAAGAGAGTTGTATGATGCTATGTCGTTGTTGTTGCTAAAAGTACTTGCCCAGTATGTCATCTAGCTCTTTTTGGAATTTGGTGTGCAGTTCCTGGTTCTCTTTTTCTTCAAGGCTTGTCTTACCAACCCTTTCGATACTATTCGTAACTCTGTCAAACTCCGCGAGCCCCTCAGCGGCTTTTGAAAGCCTATTTGCAAGGAAGAACACAGATGAAAGCATGTAATTTACCTTGTCGCTTTCTAGCTCGACCTTTTTGGAATCCGGAAATGCAGTATCTAGGCACTCCCTCAGCTGTTTTGCAGACTGTTCCAAGCACTCGGTGTTACCATTGCAAGCTGCCGATCTCTTACCCCAGTCAGTTATGCAGTTGACAACTGCCTTAGAAAATTCTGTCACCAATGCAGGATCTGTCTTCTAAGGATAAATAAGTTATACTTTGAAAGTGTACTAATTTTTTAGAGATTATCATATCCCTGAACTTGGTTGTCATATTATTGTATGGTTAAACAAAGAATTAGCCTACGATGCTCCATATGTATTCTCCAAAATATGGCGATAGCGTCATAACCTAAGTTCTCTTTCCTTTTTCTGTTGTAGTAAGGAGAACAAGCAAGAAAGATAGAAGAGATGATAATATGGTAATACGAAGCGGCAACAATCTCTTCATAAACAGGTTCAACTGAGTGATAATTGCAGTGGATAGTATTACGCGTCGAATTGCAATAGATGGACGAATAGTCCAAGGGGACCTTGCTATCCCTACAGCAGCCAAGGCCGTAATATTATTTGCCCACGGAAGTGGCAGTAGCAGACATAGTACAAGAAATCAGTACGTAGCAGAGGTCCTGAACAAGGCGGGGTTTGCAACTTTCCTTGTAGACTTGCTTAGCTCTGAGGAGAAAGATGCAGACATCCATGGTCGCCATATCCGGTATGACATTGAATTGCTTACCCGGCGATTTAAAGAGGCAACCAAATGGCTATTACAAGAACCTCAAACAAGAAATCTAAAGATTGGGTATTTTGGATCAAGTACAGGTGCAGCTGCCGCGATAATTGCTGCGGCTAGCTTTAGTGATAATAATAATAGTATTGTAAAGTCCCTGGTCTTACGTGGCGGCAGACCAGACCTGTCTGAAGAGCAGCTTCAAATGATTATTGCTCCTACATTGCTTATAGTAGGTGGCTCAGACGACAGGTCGATTATTGAAATAAATAAAAGAGCACTAAGAGAGCTCAAGAATGCTAAAGATAGTGAGCTCGCTGTGATCCCCGGCGCTGGTCACTTATTCAAGGAGGCTGGCAAGATGGAAGAAGTTGCAAAGATTGCTGAGGAGTGGTTCGAAAAATACTTGCTTTGCACTGGCAAAAAATTTGAAAACAAATACACTCAGAAAATGAAAAGTTACAGTATATTACTCTCTATCTTTGAGGACAGACCTCATTTTCAGGTAAAATTCAAAAACAGAGTGGCAGCGGGCGAAATACTTGCTGCATCACTAAGAAAATACAGGAAAGAAAAAGAAGAGGAGGACACATCTGCCACCATAACTGTAATAGGTATAGCTCGTGGCGGAGTTGTAGTTGCAGACGCAGTAGCAAAAAAATTGGCCGCTCATAATTTTGACATTGTTATCCCAAAAAAGCTACGGGCACCAAATAATTCTGAAAATGCGAGAGGGGCAATAATGCAGGATGGTTCAGTATATCTGGAGACCACACTCCTAGAATCTCTGAATATATCAGATCAATATTTAGAGATGGAAAGGTCAGAGCAAAAAAAGGAGATTGATCGTAGAATGGGTCTATATCGACCACAGATAGAAAAAGAATACGACATTAAAGGCAGAATCGTGATTTTGATTGACGAGGGTGCCGCTACAGG
>JBKPNF010000047.1:0-1510 GCA_046732455.1 Thermoproteota archaeon
CCTATACCTACACTTGATACAAATCAAGCTCAAAATTGAAGCAAAATACGACAACGGTCTACCAGAGCCTATTATTTTTTCTATACCACTACAATAGTATCAAATTCCCACTTTATCTTTTAATCATGCACAAGGAATTACGAAGTAGTAATCCGAAAATTACCTGATAAGATACTAATAACTAACTGAGTCAGAAATTGCTACCAAGCTTTAATACAGCTCAAGAGATTTTCACTAATAATGTCCGATCAGCAGAAACAACAAGAATTAGAACAACAACTATTCGTAGATGTTGCAGATGTAAATGGCATGCCTGAAGGAAAGATGAAACATGTAGAAGTAGGCGAAAAGGAAATACTGCTTACAAATTCTGAAGGCAGGATATATGCGCTATGCGATAGATGTAGCCACATGAACGCTCCCCTGTCAATAGGCACTCTGAACGGAAAGGTCGTAACATGTCCTATGCATGGTGCTAGATATGATGTTACAACAGGAAAGAAGGTAGCAGAACCAATGGCTCTAGACCCATCAAAGTTTCCAGAACCAATACCAGAGGGTTTGCAAAAGATGTTTGCACAGGCGGCTCAAATTCAATCCAAGATAAAGACATACGATCAGCAGACCTATGAAACAAAGGTTGAAGGAAATAGCGTTAAAGTAAGAACGTGAAAAACAATGAGCGACCCAAATGAATGGAACGCAAGCATAATTGCCGAATTCCGTAAGAATCATGGGAAGGTAGGTGGCTATTTTGAAGGAGCACCATTGTTACTTCTCCATCACACCGGCGCCCGAAGCGGCAAAGCGCGTATTAACCCGGTGATGTATCTCAAGAATGGCGATCGCTACCTAGTCTTTGCTTCAAAGGGAGGAGCCGATACCAATCCTGATTGGTACTACAACATCAAAGCACACCCAGACGTCCAGATCGAGGTCGGAGATGAAACTATCGATGCTCGCGCGGAGGAGATTACCGGCCCTGAGCGCGATACGCTCTACGAACGCCAAGTTTCCATCTATCCGACGTTCGCTCAGTACCAACTTAAGACAAAGCGGACGATCCCTGTAATGGCACTCGTACCCAAATCCCGGCGTAAATAGAAATGCAACACTGTCACAAGTGAAATGTCAAAAACCCCTGCCTTGGAACCTGTGAAAAAGTGTATCAGAAACGAAATTTGAAGTACCACTGGTAATGTATAATTAATATAGATCTGTGAATATAGGGGTAAGTTAATCTTTCATTTTGTACACTATATTCATTGAGTCCAAATATTTTGAAGTTTTTTCTGCCGAGTCCCTCTGGGCCCGCTAAAAATTAAGGGGCGTTTTGCTTCAGGAGAAGTTGTATACTTTTTATAGAAAGATAAACACACATATGCAATCGAAAATTGAAGGACTAATGTCTCCATTAATGCAAAGATCAATTATCAAGTACTTGCATCGACAATGTATTTTCCTCTACATTGGCGTCAGCAACTTTCAGCCTGATCGAGTTATGGACTTG
>JBKPNF010000048.1:0-2913 GCA_046732455.1 Thermoproteota archaeon
AAGGGTATATGTCATACCCGATGCTGCCTTACCGGCACCGACAATATATATGCGGTCAAATTCTCGCAGCTTTGTTACATTGCCGTAGATGTCACACACTGTCAATTCGCTGTTGCTGAATTTTACAGCCCTCTTTATGAGGGCTTCAGGTCTTACACTGTCAACTGCAGCTGTTAGCGTAGAAAGAATCAGCTGCGAAGACTTGCTGGCATGAAAGCTCTCCAATTTGTGGCGATTTACAATCAATCATTAATTAGCTGTCACAGTACCTAATAATTTCTTTTTAGGCTGTCGATTTCTTTATTGTATACAGGCAAAAGTCACATTCTTCGCAGAAATAATACAGGTTGTCGAAGTCTGAGCAAAGCATCATGCTGTCGTGACAACGAGGACATTCTATCTCCTGCTCCAAGAATGGAACCGGATTTTCTTGCTCTTCTTTGGCTTTCATCCTTGCGGGCATTACCTTTTCTGGTTCAAGCGTAGGTTCTACCACTTGAGGAAATAGAAAGACTGTTATTTTTAAGGTCTGCAGCACTCTGAAGAGAGGGAGGGAGGTAGCCCTATTGCTCGAGAATAATGTGATATAATGCCCAATTCCCTAAAGGCTCTAAAGCCCTTTGGTCGTTATTTATCGGCATACCTATTAGTGCTTAACCATGCGTCCACCGTTATTTTTTGTGGATAGCATCATCGTTCTTAACAGCATTTGTCGGATAAAGTTTGACCCGGAGCATTTGCATTCCTTTATCTTGTCATCAAGATCAAACTTTAGATGCATGTGAAAAGGATATAGCAGGATCTTCAAAAAGTTGTACGTCCTCCCTTCAGAGGGTGCTAAAAGCATAAATTATCTCAAAAATGAATAAAAATCTCGTTAATGTTTACCCTATATACGCCACAGACCGCAGACAAGGCTCTGCCAGAGGTCAAGCGTTTATTTGAAAATATCATAACGCAAAAGAACCATGTTGTTGCCCTCCAAGAGGAGATTCAGACAATAATTGACTCAGGCAGTCCTTTTGAAAGTTTTGTAAATAAAAAGCAGGAGCTTAACACAGCTGTCACCACTCTGTATAAGGCCATAGAGCAGCTTGAGGAGACAGGGGTGGTAATAAAGAGCGTGGATGAAGGCCTACTTGACTTCCCTTCAATGAGATTCGACGAAGAGGTCTGGCTGTGCTGGAAAGTAGGGGAAAACAAAATCAAGTTCTGGCACGGGAAGGATGAGGGGTTCATGGGTCGTAAGCCACTGGAAAGCACTGGTGTAATAGAGCCGTAGCTTTATAGAATCTATTGCCTGCAGATTAGTTAATATGCCTATAGACGCTGCAGAGTTTGACGCCCACAAAGACGTTGGAACAATCGTTACCCAATTCTTGTGTAGAAACTCAGACAAAGGCTATTCTGCCACAGAGATAGCTGAGGCAACGGGTATTTCAGAGGCAAATGTAAATAATTCCATGCTCAAACTAGGATTATCAGATCTTGCAAGCGCAATAGCAGGCAAGAGGAAAAAGTTTCGGATAGAGGATGTAACGATAAATGGAATAACCTATTACCGTTGTGTTTCTCAATGATTTTAGAAAACATACTAATAAGCTCGCGCATATGGCAAGAGATAAGTGCTGTCTACTTGGCTACGAGCTATCCGGATTAGGTTCCTTCTAGCGTCAGTGATTGCCGTAACCAACGGCCTTGCGGTTGCTTACTGGAAATACGGTACCATAGACCCACTTTACGCCGTTCTGACGTATATTGGCGTGGTTTTTTTGCATGCAAGTGTAGATCTTCTCAATGACTACTGGGATTATAAGCGAGGCATCGATAGCGCAACTAAAAGGACAAAGTTCAGCGGGGGGACGGGAGTTCTACCTGAAAACCTACTGACACCTCGTGCAGTGTACCTAGCCGGTATAATATTCCTGATCCTTGGCGCGGGCATAGGAGCATACTTTGTAGCAATACGCGGGATAACGATAGCAATAATCCTCAGCTTTGCTGTCGTTGCCATCTACTTTTATTCTACAACGATTGTAAATGCGGGTTTAGGTGAGCTCTTTGTTGCTATCAAGGGGGCAATGATCGTGCTTGGAACGCTTTACGTCCAAAATGCAGTGTTAGAGCCTGCTGCTCTGTATGTCGGAGCAATAGTCGGCCTCCTATCCTCAACAGTGCTCTATATCAATTCATTTCCGGATTATGAAGCAGACATGTCAAAAGGACGTCGTACCCTGGTAATAATAATTGGAAGAAAAACTGCTTCATCAGTGTTTCCCATATTTGTCATTGCTGCATATGCAATGATCGCCTCAGGTATTTTTCTTGGCTTCACCAAGGTCTATTCCCTAATTAGCTTTGCATCGATACCGCTTGCTATAAAGTCAGTCTTGCAGCTGAGGAAGGACCCTGAAAGTATTGAAAGAGTAGTCCCTGCAATGGCTTCAGCTGTAACGTACTCTAGGATTACGGGTTTTTTGCTGGCTTTGAGCTTTATTCTATAGTAGGGGAAAGGTATGTTCTTGTAGTTTTGTTATGTTAGTTGCTCCAATAACAACACCTTCTGTTTGGAGATGTCCTTTACAAATGTAAGAAGGCCTATATTTTCTCAGGAGTAATAAAATTCGATTCATTATTATTTTGCATGCTGTCCTATACGAATCATTGTCATCATCATCTTCGTCGTCTTACCAAACACTCGAGGGCCATGTTACGCCTGAAGGCACAAAGAAATTCACTGAGCATGCCATCTCACAAGGAAGGCCGAGAAGTCACTTTAAGTCCTTTGACAGCCTTTACCTCTCAAGTATAGGAATGGGGACCTATTTAGGCGAGCTAAGTGAGGAGGATGATAAGGCTGTTGAAAACGCGGTTTATCAGTCAATCAAGTCTCGCGCATTCAATGTCATAGAT
>JBKPNF010000049.1:0-9201 GCA_046732455.1 Thermoproteota archaeon
TATTATCAAAGTCTGTGTTACACCCGGCAGCGTCAGCTCTAAGTTCATGTCCGCAGCAGCTCCTAATAAAGCAGTTACGCCTGGCACCACCTTGCATTTTATGCCGTTTGACTCCAGCTTGTCTATCTGCTCTCTAATTGCGCTGAAAAGCGCTGGATCGCCATCGTGGAACCTTATAACAATCTTGCCCTCTTTAGCAGAGTCGTACAGAATCTGATAGATCTTTTCTCTGTCAATTATTGCAGCATCGTAGAGCTGCACGCCTTTCTTGGCGTACTGCAGAATCCTAGGGTTAAGAAGCGAGCCGGAATAAATAATAGTGTCTGCTTCTTCCACCAGTCTTTTTGCCCTAAGCGTGATAAGTTCAGGATCGCCTGGCCCTGAGCCGACAAAATACACCGTCCTAGTCTCTGACATTTTTCTTTGCCACCATAATAGAAAAGTACTTTTCAGTCGGGCCTTTTTTGCCACGAAGCTCTGAAATCTTTTTCATCTCAAACACCTCGCCCTTGTCTGAAACATTCTGAGCTATTGCAACAGTCGCACTGTCGGGAAACCCGGCCTCACCCAGCATTTCAATTACACTGTCAAAGTAGCGTCCGTCCTTTAGAAAAATGACAGTATCACAGGCACTGGCTGTGCGTTTGACTTTTTCAAGATCATAACACGCAGGTACGATAGCTACGGTTTCGTCTCCTTCTGCCAAGCTTATCCCTGCTTTAGCGGCAATTGCAAACATGGATGTCACACCGGGCACGATTTCGATTTCGATGTCCTTGTGCATCCTCTTCAATTCGCGTTGGATATAGATCCAGGTGCTGTAGAGTGCTGGATCTCCAACTGTAAGATATATGACCTTTTTGCCCGTTCTGACTGCGCTTGCAATTTCATCAGCGTTTCTCTTCCAGTAGTCCCTGAGCGATTCCCTGTCTTTGACCATCGGGAAAACAAGGCTAACTGTCCTAGTAAACTTGCCAATATATTTTTCAACAACAGAAAGCGCAATGCTGGATTTGCCCTCCCTTGAAGTGGGTGCAAATATCACATCTGCGTTTTTTATAAGGTCTGCTGCCCGCACTGTGAGAAGTTCTGGATCTCCTGGGCCGCATCCAATACAGAAAAGCCTCATGGGTTACAGCACAATCACAGAGCAATTTAAGTTTATTATGGATAGAGCTGATCACCCGTGTAACGGTCGATGATCCTTATTGCCTTAGTCGGGCAGGTGGCTGCAGCAGCATGTATACTTTCATAGTCGGCGCAGGTTTCGCATTCGACCCTTGCCTTCGGATTGACCATCTTGTTCTTTTCCACCACAAAGACTTTTGGCGCAAGAACTTCGCAGCTGCCAAACGCCATACATAGCGAAGGCTCGACAATTATGTGGAACCTGCCCCTTGGCGTATCAAGTAAGTATGGCACATTGAAAACATCTGTAATCACACTTTCTTTTGCCGTTTTCCATGGCTTTGGATTTGTGTGTGCTGGCTCTTGTTTCGGCCCCCTCTCATGCATGCTATCATCAAATTCTGTTTTGTCATATTGTGCTCTCTTTGTCTCATCTGACAGAACTTCAAACGCAGTGTTTATCTTTTTTATCATTTCTTCAGCAAAGACCGAGTTGTTCCTATCCGGATGATATTTTCGGGCAAGCCGCCTATACGCGTACTTGATCTGCTTATAGCTGGCCTTCTCCGAAACACCAAGAACTGCATAGTAGTCTCTGCTGTTTGTCATGACTGGACAATTGTGGGCTAACTCAATTATTATGTCTTATTCTAAGACACTGCCCCTACATTAGAGAGAATTTTTAAAGGAATTCATACTGAGTTCAATTAATATGCATATAATGATGGTGATATGATATCACAAAACAAAATCTTGTTAATAAAAAATGATTGGTGCACATATTGTGGATAGATATGTGCAGTTGGCATCGCCTAAGGGCAGAACGGCGCATCTATCATTTGATTTTGCCCTAAGAGTAGCAAATAGTCAAGGTTTATTCTCCGCATTATATTCTCTAAGGAAGAAAAAGCCGTATTGACAGAATTTATTCCGGAAGTATATCGCTATTTCTTCTAATATTCTACTATGGCGCTAGCGATATTTTTGGTATCTCTTTCTACAAACTTATCTTCTGCTTGCCTAAAAAGGACAAGCTTAAGAACAAGTGGTAAGATAATGCTAACCGTTATGGCAAAAGCCAAAAGCAAGCAAAAGAAGGGAAAGCAAGCAAATCTTTCAAAAGCAAGGAAAAAGGGCAGCATAAAGAAAAAAGCTACGGCCAAAGTTCGTAAGGGTGGCAAGAAAAAGGCGGCCAGAAGAAAAGCAGCGCCCCGATCAACGGCCACCCGTGTTGAAGCGGTGCCTGGTCCTGCAGCATTTACCGAGATTGCATCTGAAGAAGTGACATCATCTATACCTGCTCTGGGGGAACGGGAGAAGATAGGATCAACAGAATCAAGTGGAATTAGCGAAAGCGGGCTCACATCAACTGACGGCGATAGCGACACAGAGTCCGTATGACGAAAGATGCATGAAATGCCTCTCTAAATACAAGGAAGGGCTTTTTGGATTTACCCTTGATATGGACTTTATTTTACTTGTTCCTGGTTAATATTTTCCCTTAGGGAAAGGAGTTGGAATAACATTATACGAAAATTATCGAAGTTTGTCTTGTTGTTGTTGTTGTTGCTAGTAACTGAACCTGCATTCCAACAACCAATGCTGCAAATCAAAGCTACTACTGGAATATAGTTCTGATGTACATCTGGAAAACATATGGATAAGTAATGGAACAGCGATGTGCATCAATACAACGCGCCAATCATGGTTATTGCCTCCTTGTCTCCGGACATGCGGTTCTAATGATTCCTATTATCATCCTGTATTGCAGACTTAAGGTTGAATAGCAATAGTATTTAGTCACATGCGTTTGTACTGACTATTATCATATACTGGATAAGCCCTGATACAACAACGTAACACCAAAGACAAAGTAGTACGGGCGAGAGCACACATATGATGTTTTACTGTCACATTTAATTTCTCTATAAGTAAATTGTAATAGATAAAACTGGCGTAATGTCTATACATGGTCCGTTCGTTTATAGGAAGTAATGAGTTTGACTATCTATATTGTCATTGCGTTACTTGGTACTATTAGTTGCATTATTGCAGGTTATGGAATCAACAATGCAATTGCGACATCGCTAAGTGCACAGCAATCATCTATAGTGAGCGAGCAGTATTCAAGCGACGATGGCGGCACGATAATCCGGCAGTCATCATCCGACCAATCACAGTCAAGTTCAAGCAGCAGCTCGGTTGTGACTAGCCAAAATAGCGGTAGTAATACTGTTTCTTCTTCAAACAGGATAGTAAGCCGTACAGATAGTAACCTCCAAATAGATAGGCAATCATCAGGCAAGATCGCAAGCTCCACTCTTAACCTCACAACTGGTGAAGTGGAAGCCGTCCTCTTTGGCGACTGGTCTCTGAATGGTACGTCTGGATTTGTCGCCAATTTTACCTATACACCCTCAAACGGTACTAACCCTATAGGATATGTAATGAGCGGACTTGAACCACATTCCATTAATCAGATAAATGACGATCTCGTGATGGCAGGTACAGTAGATGTTGCCTCAAACAGCACAACTGCACTGCAAGATACCCCAGTCACTATAATGATCCAAAACGGCATACTGGTAGTAGAATTTGAAAAGGGGACTGAGATCAGTAATCTTTTCGGAGGTATCCCAATACTTGGAGTTGAACAATAGGGGACAGGCAAAGTTACATTTAGGGTTTAAGTCTAGGCATAACATTTATGAATTCAGATCTTAAAGATGGGTTCACTAGACTGCTCAGATCGTTTGATGATAACCCTGACGATGTCGTCCAGATAACAAGAGCATTTGGGCTTGCAACCAAGGCCCATAAGGGGCAACATTCTGAGAATAAATATGAACATTATATTAGTCATTCGCTGAGAGTTGCACTCATCTTGGCTGAAGAGCTCAAGATACATGATACTGCTCTTGCATGCGCTGCGATATTGCATGATGCGCGTATACCTGACGACGAACTAAAAGAATTTGGAGAGCGCGTATATTCAACATTGAGTGTTATTGATTCATGGACCAAAGAAAAGGCTTCGGAAGAATACTTTTCCAGCATGACGAAAGCGTCCAAGGATACTCGGTACATCAAGCTAGCAGAGCGGCTGGATGATGTCCGAAGCATGAAGGGACAGACTTTCAAGGATAAGGTAATAAGATACAAAGAAGAAACTCAAAAATATGTAGTCCCTATTGCAGCTGCAACTGACGATAAGCTGGCATTTAAACTCTCAGTTGCGCTTTATGAACTAAAATGATGAACGGGGCACGCATCTACCACCCTGCCCCTCTTTATGTTTTCCCCAGTGCTTGCCGCATCCTATGAGCCTGTGCTCGGTGCATCCACAGATAGGGCAGTGCTTTACCTTTTCCTCACTTTCTTTCATACCTGCCATATAACTGCACATGTATTATTTGAGGTTGATGCCCGAGAAGGTGGGGTACTTCCATGTTTTATGAATCAGCTAAGAAGAAGAAATAATCAAAGATTTAGAAAATAGAGGATCTGCTACTTTTTTGTGCATAGCTGCTACGCAAATAAGTTATTGCTACTCCCTACTTTATGTCAACGGTATGGAATCAAAAGAATTGGCGTGTAGCGGCATGCTGTTTTTTATTGAAAGCTTGCAATATTAGACGAGAAGTGTATTTCAAAAGGAATACTTTTGTAAAGCTTTAAAGCTCTAAGCCTATAAGACTTATAACTGACATGATAATATCTATACATACACACGTAACATGCCTGATGAAAAAATGCTCTTAATCCTAAAATATCTCGGAAAAGAGCCAGATTTGGAACCTAAAATTATCAAAAAAACACTCAAAGGAATAGGAGTTAAGGAAGTATACCTTGGCAAAGTAGAAGACAACGCAACCCATATCACATGTTTTGCTAAGTGGAATAGTTCTAAAGTCGATAGAAAAAAGGAAGAAATAGAAAGGAAAATTCCAAATATGAAGGTTGTTCAAATGGAACCTTTAATTCGTATCTAATTTTTTATAAATAAGAAGTATGTTAATGTTATCAGGTCAATTTTGAGGTTACTGACTACACGGTTCGAATTCTATTGAACCCTGCATTAGGAGGTAGTCGAACATATATCTACAATGATTAACACAAATGTATAGACAAAAGCGTTGAGAAGTACTAAACATTAAAGCTAGACTAGTTAGTGTAAAATCCTTGTGCTATTACTGACAGGGAATGTATGCGTTTAGGCATTACATCAGCATCAATAAGTAATGATATTATCCCTTCATCTGCTCCACTTGCAATAGCAGCTGCTGTTGGTAAACTGTCCGTAAGACAAATGCCTGTATCGACTATTCTCTCAGTCAGTGCTTTTTGCAAGTTCGCTTGTATTGCTATCAAATTCTAAAGTTTTACAGCATGCTCTTTTTCCAATATACTAAGCTTATATGCAATGAATTGGTGCTGATGCAAAGTCAATGTCAGGCACCACTCCAAAAAAATTATTGTCATTTTGAGTTCATTACATAATAGGCGATTAACACTGCGGGGTAATAATCACTGTCAATTGAATATTTTCGCATTCTCCTAAGAGGACAATTCAGAAGAGGTGACTTGAATACTAATGCCCTTCCAAATGATAACATTTGATGGGTTGCGAAGTTTGCTTGCTGAGAAACAGCTGCTACTATAGCAGGTACATTATGCCGCCTGAAACAAGTGTCACAAACTCCACGCCGGCAAGCTCTTTTGCCCTTGCTACTACTGCATTGAGCCATAGGCTGTCTATGCCCTGGCTCCAGATCGTTACCTTTTTGTAATGCCTCTGCATCCCGTGGAAAAAACCAACGCAATCCTCCACTGTGCTATTAGGATATTTCTGGCCCATTTCTTCAACCACGGTTTTGGCCTCTGCGGGCAAATACAGGATTGTAAGTGTTGGAAATGGGACTGCAGCCGAAGATGACAAAGAGGGATCATCGTCCAACATTTTATCTCAACTACCAGACGGCGCTTATATCATGATTTCGAAAACAGATTTGTATAATGTAGTCTTATATATGTTATATCAGTACTCCTAGTAAAACTTTTATCAAAAAATAAACGGTTTTCCTCATTAGGGAATTCTGGGTTATGCCATAACGCCCACAAGCCTTCTTGCGCTTCTGGCCCCGCTAGGGGACCTAACCATGTTGATGGAGCCCGGTCTCTCAGCTGCAAATCGCATAAACATGAAAAAATTTCTCATGAGCACTAAGACCCCCCACGAACTGCTCACTAATATGTTCGATATTGCACACGGTTTTGCACAGATGGATTGTCTACATAATTACATAGCATCACTTACGCCTACTGTCACTGGGTTTGACATTGACAAATAGGCAGTGATTGCTCCTAACCTAATGAAAGGAAAAGGTGAGATTATTATCTATTTTAGGGCCGGAAGATTCATTATGCAAAAGGGGGCTAGATGTCGGCATACATTGAAAACTCATGCGGATGAGGTCTCACCGCCAGCTCGACATGTTCCTTCTCCTCATGTTCTATTATCATATCTATGATGTCGGCGTCAAATATCGGCTTTAAGAAGACGTTATCACTTCTAAGCTCTTCGTAGGCTTCCCTCAAGCTTGCAGGCAACTGCGTTATTCCAAATTGGCGCCTCCTCTCTGAGGTCATTCTAAAGATATCCTCATTCACTGGGTCACTTATGTCCTTCTTCTTCTTGATACCATCGAGGCCGCTTGCAAGAATAGCTGAAAACGCAATGTAGGGGTTACATGAAGGATCAGGAGCTCTAAACTCGATTCGCTTTAAATGAGCAAACTTGGTTCCCTTGTAATGAGCAGGGATCCTGATTATTGCAGATCGATTGCCGGTGCTCCATGCCACATACACGGGAGCCTCGTAGCCAGGCACAAGTCTCCTGTACGAATTGGTGGTAGGCGCCACGATTGCTGCAAGTGCTCGAGCATGTTCTATTATGCCTCCGCAAAAATAGCGTGCGATCTGCGATATTTCTGCGTATTCGTCAGCAGAGTCATAGAATAGGTTCTTACCCTTGTTCCACAGGCTGATATTGACATGCATGCCAGACCCATTGTCGAGCGCAATCGGCTTTGGCATCATCGTCGCAATCATGTTTTGCTGTTTGGCAATGTTCTTGACAATATACTTGTAACTTTGAACGGCATCGGCAGCATTAGCCAAAGTGTCAAATCTAATGTCGATCTCGCATTGACCTGCAGTCGCTACTTCATGGTGATGAGCATCACACACTATGCCGAAATTATTAGTAAGTACATCGACGCATTCATTACGATATTCCATGAGAGTGTCGCCAGGCGCGCTTGGAAGGTAACCCTCCTTGAGCCTTAGCGCATAGCCCACACTGTCAGTAGACCACGGTGCTTCTCTTGACGTGATGTGATAGCTCTGACCTTCGTATGGAGTCATCGTGTTAACCTCAAGCTTATCGAAGACAAAGAATTCAACTTCTGGGCCCCAGTAAGAAGTGTCAAAGCCTTGATCTACAAGATACCTTTCTGCTTTTTTTGCAATGCCCCGGGGGTCTCGCGGAAATATCCCACGCTTGCTTCCTCCACTCAAAATATCGCAGATCAGCCTTGCAGTGGGTGTACCAATCCAAGGCACAGTGGCATACGTAGCTGGATCCGGTCTTATGATAAGATCTGATTCGTGTATTTCTGTAAAGCCACGTATTGAAGATCCGTCAAGCTTTGGAAGGCCATCAGTGAAATCCTGGATCCGGAACATCTTGGAGTCTATCGTAGTGTGGTGGAACCGACCAAAGAGCCCGGTGAACTGCAAATCGAGGAACTTGACGTTATCTTCTTTGAGCAGCCGCATGACTTCCTCTGCACTAAATGTTAATGGCTCGATCCTGTCATCAATCAATTTATAAGGCAACTGAAATATCCCATCAGTAGGCACTAGAATCCTATAATTTAAGGCTTAGTGAGCCATATGTCAACAACAGCTGGGCAACAAAACAGCAATGAAATGGACGCCGAGAATAGCGGTAGCCTTACACTTAAAGACGTCTACAAGATATTAGAGAAAGAAATTGAAACGCCCACGCTTCAGTCAATAGAGCCAGTCACCTTCCAGAAAATAGCCGAGACGCTAGGTAGCCTGAAGAGCCAGGCCTACGAAGGTATCGAATCAAAGGTAAGGGATAAAATGGTCGAGATGCTTGCGACTTCGGCATGTCTTGTGATAGAGACAAGACAGTCCAAGATGAGCTCAGGCGACGAGCCTGTTGACTATTCAAAACTCACTGATGAAGAAAAATATATCCTTGATGGCAAACGGGAATCAAACAAAAGAATAGCCGAAGTTATTGCTGCCTTGGCCAAGGGTAGACCAAAGGTACTCGAGTCAATATCTGCAAGGATGCGCTCAAAGCAAATAGCAGTCAGATTCCTCAAACCAATAGAAGCATTCGTTGGGATAGACATGAACAAATATGGGCCATATGAGCAGGAAGATGTGGCAACCCTTCCATTCGAAAATGCTCGCTCGATAATTGATGGCGGCGGAGCCATCGAAGTGTATATTGAATGATCCGGAAAAATTAAATTATGCAGATCTATTATTAGCAGTGCGAGACTGCTCTGTTATAAAAAGAGTTGTTGTTGCTGCTCTACCTATTAGCCACATCAGTAAAAATCATGTAGAGGATGATAGAATAGTTACGATGATAGTTTCAAAGCACCTTCCAAAAAAGAAGGATCTGGCAGACCCCCAGTAGATGATACAGAGTAGTAGATCTAATAGAGATATCCACAAGAAATAAGCAATGAAAAGGTGGTGCAAGGAGGAATGTGAAGCTGGCATCAATGACAGTAGAAAGTTGTAGAACCGACAAGAAAAGTGTCGAGCTGCTTGGTGGAAATACAGGCGAAAAGAACGCCTACTTGATGACTGAGTCAAAGATTAAGTAATTAGTCTAATATGTCCAATGGTTTAACCAATTGCCATGTCTGCTATCAATAAGGACTAAAAATTCTTATTTGGCATTGAATTACAGTGATTGTCGATGGTTCACCTTGGCATCGACATTGATGAGTTCATTCTTCT
>JBKPNF010000050.1:0-1053 GCA_046732455.1 Thermoproteota archaeon
TCTACCCTGACATTGAGTATCCTGAGAAGGATTTCAAGCACTGCTCTGGACGCCTTACCATCTACCACGTAGCCGGATGTCTCTCCAAGCAAACATACTCCCTTCATGTTGCGTAACTTTGCTATGCCGATAATAAGACCATTCATGCCATTGATGCTTCCGCTATCCATGACCGATATATTATTTGATGAAAGAACTTTGACTGTTTCAGAGTCTGTGGCCGTACCAAAGATCTTGGGCTTGTCGACAAAGACGCCTGTGATGTATGCTGCAAGTGTAAACACCTGCTGCGTGCCAAAGTGCTCTGCTAAACCAAGCACTTCTTCTGCTAGAGCGTATTCAGAGTCGGGGTTTGCAGGCTGCGAGTCGCCTGTTAGCAATAATAAGTCAGCTGCATCCCCCTGCCACCAAAAAATACTATTCTTCATTAGGTCAGCTGTGCCGTCAGGCTTTATCATAATCTGTGGCGGAAAGGAGCTGGAATAAATGTCTACTAGGTGGTTTGCAGGTAGCTCCTGTATAAGGTGATCAATTGCAAGCTTGCCAACATAACCGCTGCCAGGGAATCCGCAGATGAGATGCGGTGACTTGAGCTTTGGCCGGTCAGCGGTTGAATAAACCATCTTGATGTCTTGCACAAAATTTGAGAGCTCATCGATGCGCTTTAAAGCTTTTCCACGATAATGCCGTGATGAGTAAAAGTGGATATTATTATTTAGTAGTTAATCTGTATGGCATATATTGTTGTCTGCCTGATATGAAAAGGCATAATGAATTTCTCCTTCCGCTCACCCCTGTGTTGCTGAATCCAATAGTGCTTAGAACTTAATTTGACACCGAGAGGGGCATAAATTTAAAAATAAAAAAGATATTCCTTCACCATGCAAGTCTCCTTCTTTTTTTGTACTCGCCCTATAGTTTTCATAAAACGCTGCTTTAAGTTACTACTTTAGCCATTTTACCCTTTTTCTTTGCTATCTTTATCTCGCGTGCTATTCTTCTACCCATACTCATAGGCTCATCATATAGCAGTCCCGAGTAAGGTGAACCATC
>JBKPNF010000051.1:0-15539 GCA_046732455.1 Thermoproteota archaeon
TATGCCTATATCATGTTGACTTGCCAGCAGCCGAACAAGCAGCCCCCTCTAATGTCACAGGCACCACCGCCACCAATACTACTACCGCTGCTACAACTTCTGCCAACGCTACTACTACTGCAACGGTTACTGATATTGCAATCTCAAACCCCAGCGATGAAGACTTTACTCTGCCGCCTACTAGCAGTGTAGTCATCGGAATTAACGAAATAGCGAAAGGTTCCCATAGTCATGAAGAAGAACAAGCTCAAGCTGGCACCCCTTGACGAATGGACACCCGCGATTAATTATGAACAGCAGATCTCTTCCTTTATTTTTTGCTTGAACTGACAAGCTTAGAATTCTGATAACTTTAACTGTCGTTGCAGCGGCAACTATTCTTCTTGTCTTCTTTTTCTTTCTTTATCGTCAACCCTCTTTCTTTCTTGCTGTTGGCTTTAGCTTCTGTCTTTTCAACTTCTGAGATGATTTCTGTTAGCTCCTTGTAATGGTTGAACAGAATCGATATAACAATAGGCTGAAGCGGCACCAGCTGCACAGAATTAGAGCAAGCTGAGAGATAGAGTCGAGGGATGTCAAATATATCATCAAACCCCTTTCTCTCTGATTTGTCCAATGCATTCCGGAAGGGCTTCCATTCTGCTTTCTCCATTGCAAGCACATTTCTAAATCAAGGTACTGTTCTACCCATCTGTTGCTAGCCGCCATCCCAATCCTCTTGGGATAACGGTTATGGAGAAAGGAGTATCATAAATACTCCCTCTCCTAAAGGTGCTAGGCTAGTTATAACCATCCATTCAGAGCTTGGCCTCATTAGATACAAAATATGGTGGTAATAACCCTACAGCAAATAATCGAGGAAAGAATATCCTTTCTAAAAGAGCAGATTAACCAAGGGAACAAACCTGAAGTGAACAAAACATTTCAGCTGCAGATAGACGCCATTAGGTCTGTAGACGACATTGAAAAAGTTGAATCCATCATTTTGCAAAAGAAAACTTTACTGAAAAACAGTAAAGATGTCCACGAATCTGAAAGGTTGTTTGCGGAGCTAGACGGCTTGGAATGGCTGCAGCGACAAATAGCAAGATATTCCTGAAGATAGCAACAAAGAAGAAGCATCAGCGCTCTGGCTTATCTTGTTGTCATTGTAGTATATGCGGCAAGCAGTTAAAATTCTTCTCAAAAACAAGCGAATGCCCTTTGACATGCTGGAGCTGTATGATAGTTAATGCCGATTAATGAAAGGGAGCTTTTAGTCTCTGAAACTAACTAACTAACTTACTACTTCTTCGCTAGTTCGATTCTGAGTTGTTCTTGAAGATACAAGCCTACACTATGTCGGAACTCTCGAATATGCTTGTAAAGAATTTCCTTACTCTCAGGTTTGTTAACGTCAAGTTCTTCTCCAGTTTGCATGGTTATGCCAAAGTTATATTTCAAGTCGTCAATTGCTCTTGGATCATCTTTTCTTACATGACTAACAGCATGCCTAAGATTTCTGTACTTTATTTCTTCTATACCGCCAGTCTTTTCGAATATAAGGAAAATTCTCTGATTGCTTGGGGATAATCCTTGTTATGAAATGCTCTATGCCCATTGCGGGCGTGTCCTAATTGCATATACAACTTTGAATAATCAGTTAACAAGGAAGATACCCAGTCAGAGCTCCCTTCTCCTCCTTATCCCAAATCATCTTGATATTTTCCGACTCCGTTATTGTGGCTCCGGGGTAGACTTTCTCATTAAATTCGAATTCTAATATTGACGTTCTTTCTTGGTTGTTAATTGTCGGCGGTGCAGCCGTTATTATTCTACTATTCTACCGGTTCTACAAAAGTGTAATTTGGCTATCTCCTTTTTTCATGTAGATTGTATTAAATATACTACTACCGCTATTCGCTGCCATTGTTACTCCTCTTCTTCTCCTCCTCTTCTTTCTCTTCCTCTCTTCTGACCGCGAGCATCTCGTTGTCGTCGCCCGTGTCCCTGAGCTTGATCAGACGGTCTTTTTTTCCTTCTTTTTCTGAGCCGCTGTCGTCTCTGTCCATACTCATGTCCCTTTGTGATGCTTCTCCCAAAAATCAATTAGGATGAAAATATTATCATGGATGTCGTTGCCACAGCACTTTATTCCTCTTCCCATCATCCACTGGTTATTTCCATCAACGCACGATAATAACAACATCCTCATATTGGGATATCTTCCGGTATGTTAAAAGGGTATAGATATCGTCCGTTTTCTAGTCGTCTTATTGGTAGCCTTTTGATTTCAACTAATGATGTTTTCTACATGCTCTCCGATACGATCCGTCTGCACAAGCCCACATAAGAGCCAAATTGAATCTCGTTCTTCCATATTACAATAATCGCCTGAATATGCAATCTTTCGTCATTGTATAGCAGAATGTATCCAAAATTCTGTGAGTGCTCGTTGCTGTTACTAGTCATTGGAACTCAGCCTAACCGCCCGTGCAACCTCCTCCTAAGGACACGACACCATAATTCGCATTTGTCTCAGCCTGCTTTAACAACTCACCATATACGTATATAATACCTGTAGCATACCAAACATGGAAAGATGCGGAAACGTGAGATCCGAAAAACTCATGCTTACAGCGCTCAGAGGTCGGAGAGTAAGAAACATGCCAAAGTGGAGCGAAGAAGGCGGCGCCAACCTAGATAAGTAGTCGATCGTTATCAGCATTTAGTTATCATAAACTTTATATAATAGAATAAAATATTTATATAGGCGGGGTAGGATAGCCAAAGATTTGGTGAGAATATGGTAAAAGATATTTCCATGTTTGGTGATCGCTGCCCTCGTTGTGGCAGGGGCTCGATGGTAACTGATAATTCTAGTGGGGAGATGTTTTGCGGTAACTGCGGTTTTGTTGTAAGCGAAAGGATAGAGGAGCTGGGGCCTGAATGGCGCGCCTTCTCAAAGGAAGAGCACGAAGATAGAAGCAGAACGGGCATCCCGACATCTCTTGCTATGCATGATATGGGACTTGCAACTATAATCGGCCCAGTGGACAAGGATGCGTCGGGGAAGCCTCTCTCGGCCTCCATGAAAAGTACCATTGAAAGACTCAGAACATGGGACAGCAGAAGCCAGGTCCATGAGCCGGTAGACCGCAACTTTCGTCAAGCATTCTCCGAGCTTGACAGGCTCAAGGACAAGCTGGCAGTGGGCGATGCAGTCATTGAAAAGGCAGCGTATGTCTACCGCAAGGCCCTCGAAAAAGGTCTTGTCCGTGGGCGCTCGATATCTGCCTTGGTAGCGGCTGCTCTGTACGCAGCGTGCCGCGACACCGAAACCCCTAGGACGCTCAAGGACATCGCAAATGCGAGTAATATCAAGAAAAAGGATGTAGCAAGGTGCTACCGATTACTCATAAGAGAGCTAGATCTCAAGATGCCTGTCGTGGATCCAGTAAAATGTGTCGCAAGGATTGCAAGCAAAGCCGGCCTGTCAGAGAAGACAAAACGTAAGGCGCTTGAAATCCTGAAAAAGGCAGAGGAAGGCAAGATCTCTGCTGGTAAGGATCCAATGGGGTTAGCTGCAGCAGCATTATATGTTGCCTGCGTAATGAACGGAGAGAATAAAACTCAGAAGGACGTAGCGGAAGCGGCTGGCGTCACAGAGGTGACGATCAGGAACCGGTACAAGGGACTCAAAACACATCTTAGGCTCTAAGGGAATCAACTAGCCTTTTTCTTTCTTCTACGAGTTCTTGCATCATATCTATCAAACCACACATCTTTACTGAGTTCAGTTGTGGCTCGATCATCCCAAGACAAACGACAATATCTGCGTCTATTGACAGTAGCTGATCAAGTTCCTTTCCTCTTACTATGCCATTTGGCGTGAGCACTTTAGTGTAACTTTCTGTCATTGCCTGAGAAATTTTTGATAGGAGATCCTCTAGCTGGCCACTTAATTTAAGCGACTTTCTAATCGCATGTACCTTTGTCTTTATGTTGTGACTGGTCAGCCTGTCAAGGGCACGCATTTCGACGTAACTTGATCTACCTGTAGTCATTCCCTTTTGAGCAATAGACGCAATCCGTACCGTCTCGTCAATACGGCTCTCCAGCCTTCGCTGTCCTCTGAAGTTATTCCTAGGCACCAAACAAACTCTAGTCCGGCCGGTTTAAATGCCTTCGTGTGAAAGTCGTTAAGCGATA
Source organism: Thermoproteota archaeon (assembly GCA_046732455.1). Taxonomy (GTDB): domain Archaea; phylum Thermoproteota; class Nitrososphaeria; order Nitrososphaerales; family Nitrososphaeraceae; genus Nitrososphaera. Next base: position 4,192 of record JBKPNF010000051.1, read on the forward strand.
GTGCTGCAAAAACCATTATCGAACTTCGATTGCGTCTTCGCTAAAACCTATCTTGACTAGGTATCCTTTCAAATCATCCCTGTGGTCGCCCTGCAGCATAATAAATCCATCCTTTACTGTTCCCCCGCAAGCAAAAGTGCTCTTAAGCTCCTTGATCATTTTAGGCAAATCGCTCTGCTTTGGATTGATGCCTTCGATAATAGTACCAGTTTTTGAAAAACGCCTTGTTTCAAGGCGGACGACAATTCGTGCATCTTCTTTATCTAGTTCTCCGCAAGCACACAAATCATCAGGGAGGCCACACTTCCTACAGATAAGCGGCATCAAGTATGCATTTTTCGCAAGTCCTACTAATAAATTTTTAATGACCTAAAATTTATCTAATATTTTTTTATGCATCTAATGTATTTCAAAATAATCGGTGACAAAAACCCCTCAGCACTTAATGTCTGGTTACAAAATAACCAACCAATAACAATACATCAGGCTGTGTTCAATAATCTCTGTGTGCGATACTCTAATAGATTTTTTACAATCCTCTCTCCAGCTCTGTGTAAAAGATGATGGTACGTTGGCGGCATATACAAAAAAAGATAATGCCAAAAAGCTTTATGAGCAATTTCCTTCTTATCGATAAATATTATAACAAATACAGTATCAAACATTGAAAAGGATGGCTCCAAATAGGTATGACTAAGTCATTTATATTGATAGAGGTGGATGAAGATCTAAAGGAAGCGACAAAAGAGGCCATCAGGAAGCATCCTGCAGTTTCTGGCGTGTATACCGTTGTTGGCGGCGGCGATGACGAGAGCGTCATTTATGACATAGTTGTAAAGGTTGAAGCTGATACAAGGAGAGATCTTGATGATGCAGAGTCCGAGATACGTACTCGTAAAGAAGTAAGATCCACGCTTACCTTGGAGGTTATAGAAAAAGAAGATACAGCGGGTAGGAGTAAGGACATGTTCTTCCAAACCTGACCGAATCGTTTTTTTTAAAGAAGCTCAGAACTAATGAAGATATATATTTCAGTAAAGAGTTTCATCATCAAGAAAGGACTAGCGCAAGTACGCGCTACCTCTGAGCGAATATGTGTGTTTTGATAATAGGTGCTCTTGATCTCGGCATCCTGATATCTAGAGAAATACTACACAACAAACTATGAGGCTAGTAACTCGGTACATCCCTATCAAAGCGGGAGGGTGTTATGCGAGATTTTTGCTAATGTCTCTCGTGCTACAAGCATAAAGAAAAAATTAACCTGCAGCAATTATTCTACCATGGCTTCTTCTGAAGATAATGTCAGCAGCAGAATTAAGACTGGAGCTTCTCTTCTAACAAACGGAGGAACGCTTACGAGCGAGCCATGTCACAAATGTGGTGGAGTCCAAGTGCGCCTCGGAGAGAAGGTTACTTGCATCAATTGTGGCAACGAAGTGAATGTAGCACGTACACAACCAAAGGCCGAACGAGACGAAGCGGGGCCAGCCAGAAGATCGACACTCCTGACATCGGCTGTGTCTTTAATTGAAGAAAAGGTCGCACTGATCGCATCAGAAATAAGGGTGGAGAACGATATTTCCATGCAAAGGCAAAAGGCGGAGCTCCTCAGCATTTACCTTGGGATATTGGAAAAGACAAAGAATCTAACAGGATGACTAGCGGAATGTATTTAAGCTCATATGCATAATTGCTAGCGATGAGCAGTAAGAAAAAGAATGCTCCTCTCCCTGCTTCAAGCGCAGGTCTTTTGAGGTTTTTTGAAGACGAGACGAAGGGCATCAAGATAAGGCCGGAGATTGTGCTGGGGATAACTGGTGCTGTTATCGGGGCATCAATTATGATTAGAATTCTGTTCCCTGTCGGTTGAATATGGATGCTTGCACCCCGGAGGGACGATGTATCCAACATTCACAGGCACTGGTCAGTTACCAGAGTAAACCCTTCCTCCGCTAGAGTATCATATACTATCTGGATTGCTTGCGCCGTAATCATTGTTGTTGTATCGCACGTTTATGCTCTTAATGCAGGCGTCGCAGGCCTTGCGATCTACCTACCGCTCAGTGTAGCGGCTCTTTTAGGTTCTCATTTCCTAGACTATCTTGCGCTGCAGGGGACTCCAGTACGCAAATTCTCCAAAATCGCTCATGTGTCTGCATTTGCTAACGTATTTTGGTTACTCACTATCCTGCTGGGAATTGCAGCTGATATTGTATTTTCTAAATCTTCATCAATGGACTATGTCATTGCTGGCATGCTGCTTGCAGTGGGATTCAGAATGGGGCTATTCATCTCAGTTTTTGGAGCCGGCACTGCTCGGGGAATACTGGTCTCGTTTATACAACCTCTCATCTTTTTCTTTGCATTTATGCCACCATCTTCATATCATCTGATCGTGACGCAGACTTATGGCGGCCTCGCATTTGGGGCGGGTCTTCTAGCAATTGGCATCATATGGAGCGTCATTGCAGACAGGGCTGGAAGACCTGAAGTAAAGAGCACTTTTGGGTTGTTCCAAGCGTTTCTGGTAGCATGGTCAGAAAACAGGGTAGATATGATCGAAGAACTAATTGAAGCAAGAGCTCACAAAAATGTTATAACAACTAAGGTAATCCGTTTCCTTTTTGCAGCCAACCAGGCGGCCATAGTCCTTCCGGACGTGCACCCCGGTCCTTTCAGTATGGTAGGAGGGAGTAATCTTCCCTATGTCCTTTACGAAAAATTTTCAAAGAGGGCACTAGTGATGCATAGTGTTTCAGACCATTCGCTCAATATTCCTTCCAAGAAAGAACTGGAAAAATATGTCGAAGACTTAGGACAATTGAACACAAAGGAGAAGGGTAATACGTGCAGCGCGCCCGTTCAAGTCAGGATAAACAACTCTACCTCAACGGGTATCGCATTTGGCCACACTGCTATGGTTATGTTGTCGCTTGCACCGACTGGTATGGAAGACATTCCTCGAAGCATTAACAGCGAACTTGAATCCTTTGGGAGAACCATCGGGTTTCCTAGCGTCTTGGTAGTTGACTGTCATAATGCGATGGGCAAACATCTCAATGATTCCGATAGAAACGACCTCATCGCTTCTGCAAAACAATGCCTAGATCAATTGAAAAGGCTACGTCAAAGTCAATTCAAGGTTGGCTTTGCAAGCCTAGATGATATCGATTACGTTATGGACCCGACAGAGGAGTTGGGACAGGGCGGACTTGCGGCATTAGTCATAAGCACAGATAACAAAAACTATGCCATAGGATGGGCAGACTCAAATAACATGGAAAATAGAGCGCGTGACTATATAGTCTCTAAAGTAACCGGTAACGTAACCATGCTGGAGATATGCAGTTCCGATACACATTCAACGTCAGGCAAGAGGACAAGGGAAGGCTATTTTGCACTTGGAACTACCAGCAGTGTGGACAAAATTGCTAAAGCCTATATTCAACTCTGCGCCAAGGCAACACAGCTTGCCGATGGATCCGCATTTGAACTTGCCTATGCGCAATCGACGATAAAAGTAATGGGTAAAAAGCAGTTTGAGGATTACTCTCGAGCCCTTGACCGATCGATGAATGTAACGAAAATCTTTGTAGCAATCACCGTCGCGAGCTTTATCGCAATGCTAGTCCTAGCCTAGATGTGAAAGTTCGATGCTACATAAATTTCAGGCAAGAAGCCTTTCACTTCTATGATAAAAGATCTGAATTTGTGTATCGGCACGAGCGGAACTCCGCCGACAAACCTTGCCGATTCGGCATGCATAGTCAATATGACTGGCACGACTTGAGATATTGATTGGTCATATTTGATTAGACGCTCAGCTCTTGCGACCTGCATTTGGGAAAATTTTGATATCGATGAAAGGTTATTTCGTTTCCAGTGCTTGCAGTCAACTGCAATTGTAAAACCATCCGAACCAGTTCCAACGACATCGATTTCCATGCGCGGTTTGGTGAACCTAACATTGGCGCGAGTACGGAAGCCAGAGGATACAAGAAGCTCCGATGCCAGCTTCTCAAAATCCTTCCAAGAAATGTATCTTGATACCTGCTCGATGTCACATCCCCTCTGAAGCGCAAGAACCGCCGCAGAGATCCTGTCAGTTCCCGAAAATTTCACCAAGTTATTGGAAACAGAGCCGATATTGTTAGCTCCTAAATAATCAAGCACATTCTTTGCAACGGACCTACTTGATATCTCACAAGTCTCTTGGAATCTATGTAGGCTTATGATCTTCTCCGGTTCAATGGCTGCAAGTACTTTGACTAGCAGATCAGGATGCATGCAGGTATATACCCTGTTGTTAGTTCCTGATATATCTTAAGCCTAGCAACAATTCTTAGAACTCTTCTCCTCCTACAGCTCTTTTTTGTCCAGAGCAGTCGCGCTACAGTCTCCTCCTCTAGGACTAAGAACAAAGCTGGCGAAAATTCGGCTTATCTATGTATGTATGTATGTATAATTTCCACACATGCGCTATTTGCAGGTACTACTACTATGCGGAAATAGTATATTCCAAGTCATCAGGGCTGGGTTTGAGGATACCAACCAACCAACCAACCAACCAACCTATGGAAAAAAGCAAGGTTTAGTCAGCAGCAGTCCTTGCCGAGGTGACTCCAGTTTAGAACTTTGATTTAATAAACTCTAGACTCCTCGCAGCTACAGCTTCTGCCTTTGTTATCTGTAATACATCTTCTGGAGTATCAATATCATACATGACGCTCTTAGAAAATAAGCGTTTTACAGGGATGCCAAGCTTGATGGCTGCCTTGACATGCATGTTGTAACTGTCAGTGTCGTAGAAAGTGGAAATCACAGAGGGAGGCTTTCTTAAGAGCATATTTGTACCATCGTATCGAAGAGAAGGACAGATGACTATGCACCTGCTCTCATTTTCAGCTAGCTGACATGCTCTGAACACTTCGATTGGTTCTAGAAGGGGCAAATCTTGGGGGATTACGACCGTCGCATCCGCGGCTTCCCTTATACAATAGCTGTCGGCTAACGCGACTGCAAAGTTGACGCCCTTCTCCTTCTCCTCCCTGAGAAAGCTTACTCCATGCTTCGTCGCCAATTCTTCTGCACGCTTGTCTGGTGATACTATGACTATTTGAGTCAGCAGGGGGACAGACGAAAGAATCTTCACCGTATCTTCTAGCATTAGCGATGATAGGTGGATGCGGTCGTCCATTTCTAGAATTGATGACAGCCTCGTCTTTGAGTTTTCAAATCTTTTCACAGGAACGATCGCAAAGGTCTTCATCGTGATTTTTTATTTATCAAGCAGTCTCAAAAGACGCCTGCTGAGGTTGACTTCATCCCTTTTGGTTTTCATGGTTATATTAGTTTCGTAAACCTGCATATCAAGGGCCTCTATCTGGAATTTCATTCTATGATCTTCCTTAGAAATTATGAACTTGCTAGCAAAGTCATGGTAATATTTTGCGACTCCAAAAGAAGAAGCCTCAAGCCCAAGAGCCCTCATGTATTTTACTGCAGGTCCGCTTACTGCTTTTCCTCCGATCAGCGGGGAAACAGCTATGACTTTGTCTCTATTTTGGATAAGTACATTTCGCAGGTCTGCAATAGCTACGATGGGCCCTATGCTTGAAACGGGGTTGCCGGGTGCAATTAGTACAGCGCGGCTGCGCTTAATTGCTTCTAGAGCAGCAGAATTTGCTGCCGCTGCGCTAGCATTATCATATGTTACGCCCATTACTTTAGGTCTTCCTTTATGTTTCACCCAAAATTCCTGCAGGTGTATCTTACCTCTAGTTCTGGTTAGAATGTTTGTAATCACCTCATTGTTAGTAGGAGTGATGATTTGAGCGCTAACAGAATAACAGTTCCTAAAAAAATTGGTGATCTCCGACAGACTTTTGCCCTCCTTCATCATGCTTGTTCGGAGCAGATGCATCGCAAGGTCTCTATCGCCCAAACCAAACCAAGTGGGGGCACCAATTTTTTTCAGCTGAGCTAAACACTGAAAGGAATCACCTCTGATGCCCCACCCGCGCTTCTGATCAAGTATGTTGGCAAGCCCATAAATTATGGTGTCAATGTCAGGACATATGTATAGGCCGTGTATCCATGTATTGTCACCAACATTGCAGATCACGGCAATATTTTTCTCAATTGCAGCGAGTCCCCTGACCAGTTTTATCGAACCTGTTCCACCTGCAAGAACAGTTATCGTCAAATAACATCGAAGAAGTAGATAATGCGTTTTATTATATCCTCCGACGGCAGAGCACTAGTATACAAAAATCGACGACCAGTTAGATGTAGAGCTCAAGCCGTCTACCTGACTCGTCTGCTTGAATATCAAGGTCTACGGCCAATAGATAAAAATCATCGTTTTTTATCCTCTTTAGAATTTAGAAGATAGAGGGATATATACTACTATCCGAAAATTGTTTACCACGCATGTCGATAGCAAAATCCAATTGTCTGCTGAGGAATGTAGCAGAGCAATGTGCATGGCAAATCCTTCCTTCTCCACCACAGGACAAAATCGTAAAATCACCACTTTGAAGGTCTGCTTAGAAGCGATTAGCTACTAACTATGACGGCAAAAATAGTTTATATCTGGAGATGAAATGTTACTAATCACGATAGGGAACGATGGAATAAAGATTATAAACGAGATAGACAGAAGTGTATTTGTGAAGTATTTCCCCATAGTACTTTCTGGAATACTCGCGGTACCTTTGATCTCACTTTTCGTTACTCAAGTATATGCTTCAGATTTGGCGGCATCACTTATTCCTCAGAGCAACGCCGCGAAAGCATCCTACGTAGGTGTGAGAACGCTCACCTTGCAGTATCCTGCAGGCAGCACTCTGGCACAGCAATTGGATGGCGTGAATAAGCGCATCGAGTTTTCGCTGAATTCAACTGCAACTGGGCAAAACAACACGGAAATGACTGGTTTGATTGCGGCGCTAAATAGAGCTTTTGTCCAAGCTGACAGCCCAGTTCAGGCGTCTCAGACTTTCCTTTCTTATTCGGCCGACATCAGAGGAGGGCCTACTAGCACGGTTATATCCTACAGGGTAGAACTCCAACCAACTTTGGACAAATATGTGCTTCAAGCTGGAGGAGCTGGCCAAACTGGCCAGGTAGTTGATTTGGAATGGAGAGGCATTGCAGTAAACGAGCCCCTAGTTGTCAATGCGCCGGATATTGGGCAGATTAACATCAATTCCCCTATTGGTCTCTTTCAAGCGCTGTACCCATCACTTGCTCAACAATTTGAAGGTACACAAGCTAGAGAGGTAATGGATCAACCCATCTTGAACTTCGACGACTTTAATGCCCCTATGAGCTCGTGGCATCTTTTATTCGATCCTGTGGGTACATATGGTGGCAGCGTAGGTTTGAGTGGAACCGGGGGTGCGAAGGCGGTGTCAGTCTATTCCCTCGGTGAGAGCAGTCTGAGGGAGGGGACACACACGGTAACGGAAAAGGATGCAACTGCAACAATTGACGGAGCAAACGTGAATGTGCACTCTACGACGCCTCCTCCAAGCGGACAAATACAGATAGCAGGTTATTCAAGCGCCAAAGAATCAGGTGGGTCATGGTTTGCGACAGTAACAGCAGAGGCTCCCGAAGGGGCACAGACATCATCTGGCGGATTTCCCATCCAAGTGCTTTTGGTCCTTGGAGGAATGATGGGTGCAGTAGCCCTATTTGTCCTATTCAAGGCAAGAAAGTGACAATAAGCTAAGAGCACGCTATCCATCTAGTTTTATTTTTATGCGATATGCTGATACGACGGGCAATGCTAATCTTAAGCTCAACTTCCACTATTTCAAATTTGGACAGTGAGGATCACTAATAGGAAGAATAGTGAAGGGAAAAAAATAAAGGATTTAACAAAAAATTGGTAGGAAATTGTTATGCAGTTCTGCTCGACAGCGGCGGCTGCGGCATCTGGCTGCAAAGAGAGTCAAGCCCGGCCTACATTTGGATGAAGGTTTTGTTCTGTCTGTTCGATAGCGACTAACTTGCCTCTGGAGCTAGCCTTCTTCTCTCAAGTAATATCCTGCATCGGAGATATTAGAGACTGTTACTTTGCCTTTCTGGAAAAGTGACCTGCCGGTGAATCGTGTTCTTCCAACTGCTATTGCTTCAAAGCATCTGTTGAGCACTATTACCAGTTCGTTTTCATAAAGAGACTCAGATGCCTCTATTATCGATTCACCCATTATGTCCCTGCCATACAGTACTAGCTTTTCTGCCTTCTCACCCACTACAATGTAAAACTTGTTCCTCTCGCCGTAGCGTGCAAAAAGGTCTGCTCCTGCTATTGAAGGAACGAACTGCTTTTTCAGCTCACCGATAGCAAGGCCCGACCTGTAAGGATTCATCATATGAATCATCACCTCTTCTAGCTCTTGTGTAATAAGACGTACCACAACTTTTTTCTTGACATCTTTTTCAATGAGAAGCACCTTGTCCTTAAAGAATTCAAAAGCGCCCCACTTATCGAGTGCTCTGTTAATCTGGGTCCTTTCAGCCCTAGCAGGCTTGCAATATATCAATTCACCCTCAGCCTCGCTATGAAAAAGCCTGTGGTGTCATGAAGGTGTGGATAGAGCCGCTGCGCATATTTTAGCTGACTGTCGAATTTTAAGTCACCAAACCTTGTAAGTCCTCTGCTCCCATAAGCTATCGGCTCAACGGTAATGTTGCCAAAATTCTGCAAGAGTCTATCGACAACCATTTCATTTTCTTCAGGAGCAAATGAACATGTAGAATAAACCATGATCCCGTCAGGCTTGACAGTACTTGCTGCAGCTTCTATCAATCTTTCCTGCATTCTAGAACAATAATCCACATCCTGGGGAGTATGGCTCAATTTCCTTGTGGGATCTTTAGCTATTACTCCTTCACAGCTGCATGGAGCATCAAGTAGTACTCTGTCAAACTTCATTTCAAGCTTTCCTGCAAACAAGCCGTCCGTCTTGAATATGCAGGTATTATATACGCCGCATCGCGCAAGATTAAATGACATAGATCTTGCCCTTCTTTCATTTGGCTCAAGGGCAATTATGACTCCACTGTTATTCATCTTTTGGGCCATGTATGTAGTTTTGCCGCCGGGTGCAGCGGCGACATCTAACACGATCTGACCCGGGGTAATATCCAGCGCGTCTACTGCCATACAGGAACTTATATCTTGGATGTAATAGTGGCCGAGCAAGTACTCAGTTGTGGCACCGGTTGGGAGAGGTGCTTTTTGGACTGCAAGCACTTCAGGCATTACTGTGCTTTTCAATTCAAACCCTTTTGAAAGCATCCGGCCCACAAGATCCGCTCTGCTGGTCTTGAGTGTATTAACTCGGATGTATTGGGCAGGTGTAGTTTCCATTTTTGATAAAAATTCCCTGACCTTTGGCACATACTGTAGAAAGCGGCTCACAAGCCATTCATCGTAGCCATACTCTGATGATAAGTTCGTAGATTCAACCGATTTGGGAAATATTAGAGTCAACGTTTATGCAATATCTACATTTTTTTGTCATTTAATTATTATGTACGTGGTCGATGCAGAATCACGACTCTGATTAGTAAAGGGATAATTGTCGCAGTTATAAGAAGGACAGCATTTGTTCTATCTCTTATACTCTAATCTCTAGTCTTTTTCCTAGTCAGCTGCGAAGTGTACAGCTGCTTTGCTTTTTTGACAGTGCCGATAATGAGTATATAAACTCGGAATAGAATGCATGTTCTGGTCTCTGTCGCACCGTTTTCACGAGCATCAGTTATGCTGAAAAGAGGGTCTCTAAAATTCAGATGACAACCTGGCCTTGCCAGTTTCTATAATAATGGTTGAGTGCACGTTTGCTAACCGTGAATTGTAAAAAACGTATACTTAGTCTCAATTAAACCCTACAAAATAAAATAAAGCGTCGGTCTAGACTGCTTTGATCGCTCCTTATTATCTTGAAGCAGGAGGTTATGGTTCCTTTCTGCTTCTGGGAGATGCCACATTTTTCCCCTGAGGTTTATCCTCATACATTTGCTATTAGCATCGGGCTTCATGACTCCTAACTACCTCAAGCGTTCTCAGTCTAAAGCTATTGCTGGCAGACAAACTTTTGATTATTTTCACTATTTGAAAGTACAAATTGCTCCATCCACGCGTAACTGTAATCTGCATAAAATGAATATGAAATCTATGTTTAGCCTTTAAATCGGTTAGTTGCCAGCTGTCATTGACCAGATGCATCCAGACGACTTAAAAACAATGTGGCTGTGCTGTGAATGCAGGCGCAATTTTCTGTTTCACTCAGATGTCGAAGACCATAAGAGGGAGTTCAACCATTCCAGAGTGATGCTATGTAATATTCCTGAGACTAAAAGGTCTCCGGCGCTATTTATTCGTGGACGGATGTCAATTGGCTTTAAGCTCGACAGCAAAACCTCCTCAAAAGTTGTCATAGACTATCAATATTATCCCTCAGACGGGTCCATCGACTACGTCGATGTACGATACACTGACAAGCAATTGCAGTCTAAGGTAGAGAACAGCCCGGAAATGATGAAAAACATAGATAACTACCTTCGCAACGTGTTGAATGAGCGATCAGCTAAACTGCAAAAAGGATGTTCCCCCGCCGAGTAAAAAAGATTCACGTTAGATTATTATTATTCTGAGAACTCTTTTGCGAAGACGATTAAAAACTTGAACATAAAGAATCAAATCATTCAAATAATTATGAGAAGTAGTATGAAAATTTATGAGAAATGGTATGAAAAAGGGAAAAGGGAAGATGTTTGCTATCCGTCCCGCTAGTGCACTTGCGAGTTTATTTCACCTAGTTTGTATAGCATAGTTTGGCCGATAGCCTTGACGCCATCGTCTGACTGTACTTCTAATTGAGTCACGTTAACGGTCTGTTAGAAGCTACTAGACGTTATACTGTCCTTCTTTGGCTTCTTTACAGTGTCAGTTGATGCTAATTACTTGCAATCCAGAATATTGCCAAATTTGCCTGCTTGTTTGTGTCTATACTATCTATTTTTGCCAATGGTTTCCTCAGATTGTGGCCAGCAGGTTCGCAAACGCTCCTATATTAGAAACAACCTTGTTGCCATTGCCAATAGGGGGCCTTCTTAATTGTAGTTGCCAAGGGAAGAGCTGACACTAGTTATTCTTTATAAGAGCTTCTTCACATGGTACACTGTATTTGACATCTTATCATCATCAATGGGTTCTTACTAGCTTGCAGTAATAAATTATTATAAGTTATGATAATAATATTGCAAAATAAGGATAGATTGATTCCTGTCTCTTATACACATCTCCGAGCCCACGAGACATTGAG
>JBKPNF010000052.1:0-2699 GCA_046732455.1 Thermoproteota archaeon
TGCTCCCTGCGGTCAGAGAGGGCACAAGAAAGTCAGGAAGAGATTTTGATACATTAGAAAAAATACTTTTTATTCCAGCCTCATACGATAAAGATAAAGAAAAGGCGATACAATCAATTAGATTTTGGAGAGGAGCTATGATAAAAGCATTTTTTGATGTAGATGTACATGATCCTCGTGAGATTGAAGAAAATGCTCAAGTAATTGGTGATGACACATTAGAAAAAACGCTGTTAGTAATTACAAATGCAGAGGAAGGAATAAAGAAACTTGAAAAATATGTGGCTTTAGGGATTACAGAAATCGTGCTGACAAATTCTAGTCCAGATAGAGAACAGCTAGTAAAATTAATTGCTAATGAAATATCTCCAGCATTGAAATAAAAAAGGTAGTTGAGCTTTTAATATTGAAGATACAATGACTAAGAATTTAATTCTGTAGGCATTGTTATTATTATTAATTCTGATTTTTTCAGATTCGTAATTCACCAAATTATTTGTGAAACCAACTTAGAGCAACAAGATGATAGGTGTAGTTATTTTTCTATTGACATTACTGTTCTCTCAAATTCCTCCCTCTGATGCACTCTGCTACATTACATGGTCATAGCATACATAAAGAAGAAGCGATCTAAATTCTTATAGAACGCCCTGCAAATACAATCGTGGCACAGACATACATTACCCCGAGCTTATTATTACTCGGGCTAATAGTCTCTGCCACTGCTGCAAACTCCATGATCTTTTTCGCTGGGACGGAGACTAGGATTGTAAATTCTGAGCTAATAATAATTGCTTCGGCGTCCATTGCAGCATCTCTAGGAATTTTATTAGCATATAGGCAGATTCTTCACAATCATTCTCACTCAAAGTCATATATATCCCTCGCAATAGGTCTTGTACTTTGGCTCTGTGCTGATATAATTTGGGCTAGCTATGAGCTAGTTTTTCATGTAGCAGCACCAATCCCATCTTTATCAGATATCCTCTGGTTAGCTGGATATCCATTTCTTGCGTATAACCTTATTTCCACTTACAAGCAATTTCACAATAAGTTCAACAAAAGAGTATTACTTGCAAGCCTAATCGGAAATATCATCTTTGTAACATACTTGATTTATCTTAGCATCGGCTTATCCGATTTTTCAAGCCAAGGAAGCGTTTCTTTGTTCCTGGTACTTATTGCCTATCCAATAATGAATGCCGTACTGACAATTCCTGCTCTCCCAATAATGCTCGGACTATGGAAGGAAAGACCTTGGTCTATACCTTGGACATTCAAATCCCTGTCTTTGTTTTGCATAGTGATAACAGACAGTTGGTTCGCATTCATAATACTTTCAGGCTTGTATGAACAGGTATGGCTATCCTCAATGTTCTTTGGGGCAGAGTATCTTATCTTGGCTGGAGGTCTTTTGTGGTTTAACAAGTTTCTTGCCATCTATAAAACCCACGACCACGGCACGGCTTCTGCATACAATACTAGTAGTCAAGACCACTTGAAAATAACAACAAATAGCTTTCACAATAGAAATAATACCCCTAATAGGAGGATCCAATATTTGCAAGTATTAGTAGCTGCAATTCTGATCGGAGGAATACTGAGTTACGGATTTATGACTTCGGTCGCCACAGAGTCTACAAAATATTTTGGTCCTGTAGAAGGCGAAAATACCGTATTGATAGGAGCCTTATTGCCACTTACTGGTACACTTTCCTCCTTTGGAGAGTCTGCTGAAGCATCACTGAGGCTGGCAGTCGATGACGTAAACAATCAATTGGCAAATTCTGGATCATCAACCAGGGTCGGACTCGTAATTGAGGATACGAAGACAGACCCTAATGTGGCGCGGGAAAAAATTACGGATCTTGCATCAAAAGGAATACGAATAGTCATTGGGCCATCGACAAGCGCCGCAGTCGCTGCGGTCAAAGAATATGCTGACGAAAACGGTATTCTAATAGTTAGTAGTAGCAGTACGGCTCCATCTTTGGCAATCCCCAATGACAATGTGTTCCGATTTGTTCCTGACGATACTCATCAAGCAGAGGCACTAGCAAAACAGATGTGGGATGAAGGCACAAGAGTTGTCATTCCAATATGGCGAACTGACGTTTTTGGAAACAATCTTCAGTCCTTACTGAAAGAAAAGTTCGAAAAACTTGGTGGCAAGGTGGTTGATGGGGTAGGATACGACCCTCCTGTAGGTAATTTTGCTGCAAGCCTTCACAGAATCAATTTTATCCTCTGGGAGCAAAAATTGAGGGCTTTGACCTCAAAGGTAAATAATGCCGTTAGTCAATACGGAGCTGATAAAGTTGGAGTGTATATCCTAGCCTTTGATGAAATCGTACCCATTATGATCCAAGCAAATAGACATCAAGAACTCCAATCAGTAAGATGGTATGGAAGCGATGGTTCTGCTCAAAATGAGGGTTTGATAAAAAACCTTGACGCCGCAGAATTTGCAGCACAGACAAATTTCTTAAATCCTATCTATAGAGTGAATGCAAGCGATAGCTTTAAGAAATTAGAGGAAAGGATAGTTGAAGAGATACACAGGGTGCCTAGGTCGTACGCAGAAGTTACTTATGATGAATTTTGGGTCGCAGCCCATACCCTTAACAACTCTGCTGGAACAGAGCAAGACGACATTACTTCTTTAAGAGAAGCCTTTATCAGTACTGCTAATCACTATG
>JBKPNF010000053.1:0-23467 GCA_046732455.1 Thermoproteota archaeon
ATCAGCTCTCCGAGGTAGAGGTGTACCTGCTCGTAGCTAAGGTTTGCTCTGTACATTATGTGCGTCTTTTTTATTCCAGAAGTGGCAAGCGCTAGTACGTCGCCCATTATCTGAATCCTTCCTCTGTTGTTTTTGCGTTCAGACGTGATCATCATTTCTATATTCTCTACAGGGAATGTGGATAGATTAGGGGCATGGTGAAACAGATGTTTCAGCCTTTTTCGTTCCGCCTATTCTTATTATATATACATGATGGAAAGTGATGCTTGTAACTATTCGTCAGCTTTAAGGCTTCCCCAACATTGCAGCAGCCACGATGAGTCTAGTAGAGTGTAATGGATTCTTGTCAATTATGCCTGAGGGGTATTCTTACTCTTCCATCCTTACCAAAGTGGGCCTTGACATACGGTTTGTAAAAGTTAGCAGAGAATTATTCCACTGATAATTATGCTGATTATATTAGCGATATTGTCCGCAGCAATAGAGAATACATTCAATACAATGCCTATGATTGATACAACTACTGTCAGTGTCCAGGGCCAAGGTCTTGCCTTTAATAATCCGTAGGCAACCACAAATGAGAGAATTTTGGACGTTCCATTCCGCGAACTTCAATAAGAACAAAAAAATAAAATCAGAGAGCAAATTGATATCCACACACCCTTATGATAAAAACTGCTCTGTCGCATCCAAATAAAGCTCTTGTCATTTACTGGGGAAACGAAAATGATATGCTGCGGATACCCACTAGATCCAGTCTGTCCATGACTCTACAAGGAATAGACCATCCTCTGGACTACATAGTCTCTCTAAGAACAATGCAATCATCAGAACGCGATAAGGTCATTATAGATGGGGTAGAGGATAAGGGAGAAATCTACAGACATTTTGTTAATCACCTTGACGCTATGAGAAGATACACAGGATTTAATGAGAAGCTCGAGGTCACTACAAAAACATCATTTCCTGTAGGCAGTGGACTTGCAGGTTCAGCAGCAAGTGCATCAGCACTAGCCGAGGCATTTGCAGGTATGATTGGCAAGACTGCCGATACAAGATTGAAATCTATCATGGCAAGACGAGGAAGCGGCTCAGCCTCACGCTCTGTATTTGGCGGATTTGTCATGTGGCAGAAAGGAAACGGTGACGACTCTTCTTACGCAAGGCAGCTTTTCAATGAAAATCATTGGGCCCTTCACAATATCATCGCTGTGGTTAGTTCCAACCCAAAAAAGATAAAGTCGATTGAGGGAATGAAGTTGTCAAAAAAAAGCTGTCCCGAACAATTTTATTCAGATTTTGTAAGGCTTGCAGATCCCCATATAGAACAAATAAGCGCCGCATTGTCTGCACGAGATATTGCAAAGCTTGGAGCAGTATATGAAAAAGATAACTATCTTTTTAGACAAGTATGCCTTAATACGACGCCGCCACTTGATTACTGGATGAAGGCGACAGGTGAGATTTTAAACAAAGTTGTAAATCTACGTGATGAGGGCATACCCGCATATGCGGGGACAGATGCAGGTCCAAATGTCCATATCTTTACGGTGCCAAAGCATGTCAAAAGAGTAATTAGAACAATTCAAGAAGTGCAGGAAGTACATAAAATTATTAATTGCAGGGTGGGAGAAGGTAGCCATCTGATTTAAGCCCACCTTGCCTAAAAACTCATGGCATAAGCAGCCCAGCCTATCTAGAATGGCTACAGAGAAATTGATAGCAGATGAATAAAATACAAAGTCATTGTGTCATAAGAGTATTCCTTTAATCTTGCTCCTTTTTTCATTCTTTACAAAGTGCAGCGCTTCAATCATGTGTTGAGGTGCTATTTCTTCTGCGGCTTTTGGAGGTAAAGAGGAAGACTGCTCCATAAAATGTTCCAACCACTATACCAAATGCTACCGCTCCAACGATCAGAGCGAGAATTGTAGCAACTGCCAAAGTAACCAGATTCTACCAAAAATCATTTGTATCCGGCTGCAGCGCCCTAAAGACAGCATCGAATATTCACTGGACGGCAAATACTCTGCAATGATTCCAATTGCAAGTGCTGCGATGATTATTACAGCAGTACGCCCGTTGTTCATGTCATAGTCTGCTCGCATCAGTTTAAATTATGATTGTTAGCTCTTGAAGTGGACGCGTTGCTTAATCAAATAAGGTTATAGCCAATTCTTACAGATGAGCCTTCCATCAATCCTTTTCCAAAAACCTGGGGGATTTTGGCATCTAAAGTTGTACCAAATTGTATACGCAGTTATGCCAGTTTGCTCATTTGTTGTAGTAGAATTGTGGCCTTTGGTGTCACAGACAGGATATTCCAGATTGCCGGCGTATGTCTCTGATTGTTGGATAGACATTTTAATGGAAAGAATAGCTGTTTTGTCCATCACATATGACAGAAATTTTGCAGCTTCAATAATCATTTCATCTGAAAGAGCCTGAGGGCGGACTCCGCAACGTCTCTTATGAAAACAGGGCAAAAAAACCAGACAACCTGCGGAAAACTCATTAAGCGTGCAACTAGGCGGACCTGGGTCTTGTATAATATGTTACTGCGTTATCGGTGAAATCCTGCTTCCGCTCCTAATGATATCTACTTTGGTGTATATGTCCAGAATGGCAGTCAACACTTCAAAGGCACCGAGGCCCTGTCATTTCAAAAAAAATAGAAAAAGAGAGAGACACTCATGAATCCCCGTCCGTCTGTCTCCTGACCTTGTTTAATTCCGTTCTAGCAAATGCTTCCACTTTTCTCCTGCTTCTACTACGGAGTATTAATAACATTCGAAAGATGCTCATATGAACTATCTATTACGTATCTTCCTTAGTTTGTGTAGTGCTTCAGCATGAGAGGATTATATCGTCTTATTCAGCATCAGGGTCTGCACAACCATAGTCATCAGCAGCGCTTGTTCCACCCACGGTTATCCCGCCACAGTCGCTGTCTTGCTCAGCCGTACCTCTTTCAGGCGTGTTTGCATTCGTGCCGCCGTTGTCGGCGGTGGTATTGGTGCTGCCTGTAGTAGTGGTGCTGCTGCTGCTGGTGCTGGTGCTATCACCACCATCGCGATCATTGCCGCCGGTTCCGTCGTCAGCTCCATCGTCTCCTTCAGCATCGCTTGTTCTATCAACAGATAGTTGCTCCTCGCCGTCTGTAGAAGTGGTAGCAAGATCTAATGCACTAATAGCGGTACTCGTGTTACCTTGTGTGCCCGCACCTTCTAATGCGTTCAGGACTCGATTCAACTGCATCAGTATACCCTGAGTGTTGTTATTCTGTGCGGCGATACATGCTTCTTCTATAAGCAATCTTAGCTGGGATGTAGTTGATTGGTTTCCTGCTGCTCCACCGGCTATGGTGCTAGTAGCATTCGTCTCTGTTGTGCTGCGTGTTGTGTTACTACCAGAAGTAGCATTCGTCCCTCCTGCTGCTCCTCTTTGTGCAGGAGTACAAGCAGATTGCCCTGCACCTGTCGTTGTTGGGGTGCCGCCACTAGTGATAGTACCATTCGTGTCTGTAGTGTTCTGCAGCTGAGCCATGGCTGGCTGCTGGTAGCTGCTACTGATTGGAATTAGTAGCACTGACAGTAGGGCCGCACCGACTATTAAGCCCCCTATCGCTGGCAGGGCAGCTATCGCTTTTATTTTTGTAGTGTTGTTAACATCCTTCCCGCTATGTGACTTCATCGACTCAACTGCAATTACATATAACTTAACGATTTCGCTAGATGAGAATGAGCAGAATTGAAGATGCTGTAAATAAAAGTATATTTTAATGTCAGATTGAAATGCTAACTTCACATCACAATTTAAGAAGATATTGGAACTATACCGAGTCAAGGCAATTCAGAAAGAAAAATAGTGTCAAACAAAGGCATTCGAGCATATAGTTAAAACAATTAGCATCCTTTTTCATATATCGGTATCATGATATTTAATAGAATCATGATGTTTTTCTAAACATGAATTCCAAGCCTGGTCAAAAATACGTCATTATCACATAAATTGTTCTGGCCCGGGAAAGTGGCGGATGTCTTTCCCGCTACAAATGCAAGCGAGAAATCTACAGATACTCCGTGAACAACATTATATACTGATTTAAAGTTGCTGTGTACCCCTCTCATGACTATCGCAATTGTACTCGCTCACAAAGGTGGAACCTTCTGTGCTGCCAGCCACACACACACACACACACACACACCCACACACCCACACACACACACACAGAAGGCGCTTTCACACCTTGCTTATAAGTCTCCAATTTTAATCGAGATATTGGTCTCGATGTTATTACAACTTGCATTTCTTAAACCTTCAAACAATCTTTACAATTCTTATTTTGGGTGTATTTATAACGCCTAGACGAATTGCTGCAAAAAAAGCTCAGAATGAAAAACAATTCAACTAAAAATGGATCGACTGGATTACAAGCTCATGTATCGATCCTCTCCGCTCCATGCCTGCTCCATGTTCATGAGCTCCGGAAAAAATAGAGAGCATTGGCTTAGGCGCTATCCGCTTCGTTGCTGGAGCCTCTCTCGGGTGCCTATCATAATAGCCTCTTGCCGTATCGAAGGCTCTAGTCCAGACTGGCTCGGATAGCAAATCGATCCATCCATGTGTAATGATTTTGATATCTCCCTCTAAAAAGATGATAGAGTCGACTTTTGCTTTGATTGCTGCCTCTACGTCCGCCTTCATTTCCATTCCTTTTCCAGGAAACTTGCTGCTCGGTTGCTGCATGACTAACGTAGCTCCGGCTTCTCTTGCGACTTGCCTTATGTCATCGGTCGAGAATCCATCGATCATGATTGTTATGCGGTGACCTTGTCAAAGAAATGGCTTTTGTTAGCAGATAAAAATTGCATAACCTAGGTCTTTTCACAATTCTTGGTGCAAAATATTTTACTACCTATTTATTCTGTTCAGAAGATCCAATCAGCGAAGGTCTGTCTCTTATGCCGTAGTTGCAAGGGTTAGTAGTGCTAGCCATCAAGTAATTCGCGGGATCACCCACACATAACTCTTCAGATTCCATTGCACTACAGTGCAGTCAAAGCCTTCAAATAATATCAGCCTCAATTAATTCTATGAGTTCATCGAGTGAAAGGAAGCGTGAGGAAGAGAAAAGAGCATTGATGCCAGCGAGAGAGTTTGACAGCATTTTTGACAGCTTTAGGAGAGAGATGGAAAGGATGATGGTCCAACCGTGGTCTTGGCCAATTAAATGGGAATTCCCCTCCATGTTTGAAGCTAGAGACATGAGAATGGCGCCTTATGAATTAGTAGACAGAGGAGACAGGTTTGAGCTACAGTTGGAGGTTCCAGGAATTGAAAAGGAGAACGTTGATGTAAAAGCGACCAAATACTCTGTAGAAATCTCGGGTAAGCATTCAGAAAAAGATGAAGAAAAGGGCAAAAGATATGTGTACAGCGAAAGGCTCTACAGGTCATTCTACCGCAATGTGCCATTGCCAGAGGAAATAATTCCATCAAAGGTTTCTGCCAGAGTAGAAAACGGGATTCTAAGACTTGAATTACCAAAGAAGAGTCCAACTGAGAGAGAGAGCCAAGCGACGAGGGTTGATGTAAAGTAGCCGCCTCGCAATTTCAGTGCTCCATCGCTTATTTCATTTGATTATCTATTTGGAACTATGACCGCTCGACCCTAATTTCACCATTCCTCAGTATATCTGCAACCTTGTTTATTTCGCGGAGAGGGAATTCTGTATGCTATGAGATATCTTGCCCCGCTTTGCAGGTTCTATTACTTCGCAAAGTTCATTGTAATTGCCCCAGTGTGAAAACTGTACCTGATACTTGCTAGCAATAGCCGGAACCAACGATATCTTAACCTCATTTCCAAACACACCCACCACAACAAGGGCACCCCTTTGTTCAGGATTCTAAAGGCATCTGTTGTAGCATTCTCTGCACCAACGCTGTCTATAACAACATCTACTCCTGTTCCTGTAATCTTTGTTACCTGTTCTCGAATATTTGGAGCATGAGAAGATATGCTTAGGACATGACCCACGAATTTTGCATTCCAGGTATCTTGAACTCTTTTTTCATTGCAGTCTATACCTCTCACCACGCTTCCTTGACCTAGGATTTTGGCATATTGGATTCAGTAGAACCCACGTCCTCCAAGTCCAATTCCCGCAACGCTCTTACCGGGTCCTAAAAGATGTTTAGCTTTGTATGTGGCTCTGTATGGTGTCAAGCCGGTATCTGTCAGCGGTGCAAGATCTTAAGGACTGAGATTTAGCCAGGAACAGCCACCTTGAGCCGATGCCAAGAGCGGCCATCTTGCTCCTTACATGACAGAAGTGAATCAGCAGGATGAGACCAGGGCTTGGAGTCCCTGTTTTGAAGCTACTATTTAAATGGTTTTAGCTAGCCAACGCCGTCTGATTCTGTGAACCTTTTTTGAAGGACTGCTATCAACTTGCAGCCCTTTGGTATGGAGCATTATTTCCTTAACAGCAATAACCAGTTATTATTTGACATCGAGAGCTAATTAACCAAAGATTGTTGTTGTGCCAAGCAGCGTACGCACTGATACAGATCACTGCCGCCACTCAAATGCTAACCATTTGGAGGTTTTGCTCCATCACATCAACAAGCTTGAAACCTTATGGTTTGTTGTTATGCAATTGGATGTGCTGTCTTCATTTGCCGGCTCAACAGCGATCGTCAATAACTCAACTTTAGACCGTTATACATCTATTAGGACCATAGCGTAAAACATTCCAGCATTAACAGTCATCTTCCAGCGATGCCAATCAAAAGAATAGCTCCCATACTTCCGAAGGTGGAATTTCACCACTCTGAGATTTCTGCCTTAGATACCTGATGAAATCAGTCACTGTGATAATACCTACAACATCTCTCCCGTAAGTATCTTCGACTATCAAATGTCTTATTTTCTTTCCTGCCATAATTTTCGCTGCTTCTTCAATAGGTGCCTTCTTTTTAACCTTGACTGGCGGAAATGACATCAAAGACATTGCACTGATGCCACCAGGCGGCAATTCGTTGGCAATGATCTTTATTATATCGCGTTCTGTGAGGATACCAATAATTTCCTTCTCATCATCTGTTATAGCTATCGAGCTAATATTCTCCGCCAGCATCTTTTTTGCAATATCTAGAACACTACTCTTAAAATTCATGGTCACCGTTGTTAGGGTCATATAATCCTCGACCAGTGTATTACTAACTGTGTTATTGTTGTGGCGCATGCATTTAGTAAGCTTACAAAGAGAATATATCCTGATGGAATACTCTGCATTGCAGTGCAATTGGATTGATTATATACTAAGCTGGCAATTGTGGCTTAACGTCAAAAGAGAATAACTACAATGAGTGGCTGAACCTAGGCGCGCTCAGAGACTCATTCACTGATTTAGTCACACGAGTGTACCTAAAATGACTGACGGAAGGGGAATTGAATATGATGGGGGCTGTTGTAGGAGCTCCTGGCTCAAAAGGGCTTGACCTATATCTACAGCCAGAATCAATGATAAGGGCTACAGCAAAATTACTAGAGCATGGGTTTGACTTGCTACACACGGCTCTAGGCCATCATTATTCACACATACATCCATCCAGGAACACCTGTACATGGTTAGTACCATGTACTCCTCATA
This sequence comes from Thermoproteota archaeon, assembly GCA_046732455.1. Lineage (GTDB taxonomy): Archaea > Thermoproteota > Nitrososphaeria > Nitrososphaerales > Nitrososphaeraceae > Nitrososphaera. The sequence goes on from JBKPNF010000053.1 coordinate 7,662, forward strand.
GCGTTCTGCGCAGACCTGCCATAATGTTTGGTTGTGTGTGTATGTGGCGTGTGCGTAACTGAATCGCATGAACCTTCGTATTATGGGATAAGTCTACATAAATGCTTATATACTTGAATTCTAAGAGCTTATGCAGTATGAATAAGCCGATCATAGCGGCTCTTGCTGCCTTGGCAGCATTAACTTCTACAATGGGCGTAGCGTTCGCACAATATGGAGGCACCGGTGGTAGCACAGGAACTGCCTCACCTGAGCAACTACAAGAATGCCAAACGCTGGGTATACCACGTGAGAACTGTAGTGACGTAACTATTCTGGCTAAAAAGAGACTTACAGCTGCAGAGGAAAACCCCTCTACTGGTTCTGGAACTCCGATGTTTGCAACTGAAACAGGCCAAATGGCTATATTTATTGGAGTTCTGGCTGTCATCTTCGGTGGAGTAGCCGCAATGTTCTTCTTCAAGGGCAGGGGCGCAAAGCCAGTAAAAACATAAACCTCCTCTCTTTTGTTTTATTTATAAAATTTTTCCGCGTCGAATGGTTATTGTCCTGAAGAGGTGCCAGCCAGCTATCTAGAGGAATGACGAATTTTCTGTTTCCTTAACGCGAAAAGTGAGCACTAAACTTTTAAATTCAGAGTTCTCGAGCGCTAAACCGACAAATATATATATTTGGATTTTTTTGCTAAAGATAACGGGGTTAGAATCACTAATTTCGCAGATAGGCCCGGCATACGACCCGTTGTTCTACGACGTCATGGTGTACATATTCGGGACCATGCTGTTCGCAGTGTTCCTGTTAGGAGTCATCGCCTTCTGGCTTAGGAGGAAGGGACTTGGCGGTGGCGCAGCAAAAGAAAAGTGGGCGCAGGAGCTGGAAAGGTACTTTGAGCGCGAGCAAATTGGCTTGATTCCCGACGAAAAGCATCACTGGTAAGAAGAGAAAAGGTTGGGGATATATCTCCCCAATTAAATTATTTATTTCTTATACTATATAATTATCCTATGCGCAATATTATGCACAATTGAACGTGGTTATCGCATTTCCATCATCTGTTGTGGATGCGCGGGCACTTGCTCGGACTATACAAAAGAAGGCCGCAAGGGCAACTGTAAGAAGCGTTGCTGTTGAACATAATTGTATAATATTTGAGTCTAGCGACACAGTTAAACTTGCATGCCAACTCGCAGCTATGCTTGGAGTTGAGAGCGTTGCTGTAGCTAAAAAGGTATCGAGCAAATTTTCCGATGTATCAGCTGCAATAATTGAAGTTGGCCTCAGCGTCATCGTTCCTGGCGATAGGTTTCATGTCAAAGTCATCTTACAACCTACTGCGAAATGCGACTATGTGAGCAGAGACATAGAGTTTGCTGTGTCCGGCACGCTTACAGCAAGGTTGGCATCAATAAATGCCCGACCTGCAAGAACCGAGCAAGAGGCCAGCCGTCAGGTTCTGACCGTCATAGGCAGGGAATCTGCATACGTCTGCATCCAGATAATGAGTGCTCCCGGCGGACTTATCGCCGGCTCCCGGGGTCCAGTTTCGAGCAGCATTCATGACTCATTATCCTTTCTCTCATCCATGATGGCGGCGAAAGCAGGGTTTGAATGCGGTAGTATCGTGCTGCCCTATCTTGACAAAAGTGACCTTGAAACCAGTGCCAAACTTGTGCAGCGTTTTGCGGCCAAAACAGGTAGAAAAAAACAAACGATCCTAGCAATGCAAATTAATGTCCCTGCAAAGGGCGCAGTATTTGCCTTGCTAAAGCAGAAGATCGTATCGACAATTCTAATTCGACATCACAACAACAGCAGGATAGTTTTTCCGTTTACCGCCGCATTTCACCCAATTTGGTTCATAGAATCTATCTTTCAAGAAACTCTCTCTGCAGGAAAGATGCCTTTTGCCCCTCTTGTATTCCTATCAAGTGAGCTTTTCACATATGCACAACAGGCTGAAACAGAGTTGAATATTTCGGCTGTGCACATAACAAAACGCAGGCTTCAAGGCTACGACAAGACTATTGACTTTGAAACAAAGGCAGCAATAAAGAATACAAAGAGGCTAGAGTTAAAGGTAGGACCTAATTATTTGCACGACATTATCGATTCCATTTAGCTTTTCAGCTGACCTCTGAAGTCCAACTGCTTTCTTTTTGTATTCTGGATCACCCAATACCTTCTCGATCGCGTCGCCAAGTTGCTCCGGTCTTAGCCCTTTTGGATGCAGCATAACTCCTGCTCCTAGCTCCGCAACCTTGGTGCTATTTCCCAATTGTTCTCCATGGTTTTCTATAGGCACAGTAACAACCGGCTTGCCAAACTGGATTGCCTGTGACAGCGCAACATGTCCACCTCTTAACACAAGAAGGTCGCTTGAGGCAAATATCTCGTCCCGTATCGGACACCATTCATAGTACCAGCTTAATTTTCCAATCCTTATTGGATGACTTTTGCCCCTTGGGTTGCCTTCTGAGATAACAAACTGGATTTTTGGATCCAATTTTTTAGCTGTTTCAACGGCAACCCTGATGAAGGCAGGGCGTGTCTGGGATGGGCCGCTTACATGTACAAATATGAGGGGCCGGCTCTTGTCAAAGCCCAGCATATTGACCGCTCTGATCATGCGCTCTTCGCTTATCTGAGGTCTTGGTGAGGCGAATCCGATATATTCTACCTTTTGTGAGGTTGAGCCTATGTGCCATACATTGTGAGCGGAAAGCGTGTACGGTGGTGGAAGATCCGGCACCAAGACTCTATCGGCCATCGCCCACATAGAACCTAATAATTCACCGACGATATTTTCAAAGATACGAGGGGCTGTAAAATCCCGGAGACGAGGCGAGAGCAATAGCTTAATTTGATTCAAAATCACAACTGAAGGAACCTTGAGCAATCTGGCTGAGATAAGCGGTGAGAGCCGGCTATCTGAGACGACAATATCTGGGCTGCACTCCATTATGTTGCGTGTTTCTTGGTTAACTTGCCTTGAAAAGTTGGCAAACCATACCGGGACGTTAGCTATGCTGTCCTTCACAGAAAAACCCCCTTCCATGCTCCAGGCAAACTCGACTGGAGAAACGGTCGCGCATTTGTAGCCCCTCAGCGAAACGTAGCTTGCTGCCTCTCCATATGATGAGAACCGAACACTTATTCCCTCTTGCTTGAGGTGATCTGCCACCATAAGCAACCGGCTTGCGTGGCCGAGGCCTACACCATATGGGGTAAAGTATGTTACTGATGACAACGGGCTGAAATTAGAACTGTTAATTATATATTATTGTTAAAATTCCACCCTTATGATCTTGCCTCGTGGTTCGACTTCCTTGAACACGGCTGCTTGAAACTTGTATAGTTTTGAGCTTGGCTCAAGCCATACATCTGGCGGCGCACCTGCTTTATAGCATATATTTGAAAGGTATTCCTCGACGTCCCACTTTAACTCGACTGGCACTTGTGGCAGGAGGAGACCTGAGCCAAAACGCCAAACCAATATAAGGCCGTCCCTTCCGATTTGGATCTCTTTTCCATAAACGGCAGGGTTTGCTTTGATCTCTTCTGGCGGGGTAAGTAGCCTTACCTCGAAAATGATGTTGTCAATCTCGTTTTTATCGATGGGCGGAAAGCGGGGATCCTCTGTTGCTGCTGCGATTGCTGCTTCTATCACCCCTTCGAATACCGGTTTCTCCGGAAGCGGAAATCCAATACAGCCGCGCAAGTATTCGTTTTTGGTGCTGGTTAGATAGTTGAGCGTTACAAAGATTCCCGCCTTTTCCGGCATTTTCTTTTCCGATCTGATTATGACTGATTCTTGCACGTATTTTTCTACTGCCGTCCTTGCAAGAGTGACAAGCTCAGCGCCTTCGACAAGTGATACCATTTCTGCGCTATTTAGTCTTGACAGACTAAAAAATCCACGGCTTCTCATAGTGTGTATATTTCTTTTGTTCACTGTTATCGAATGCAATAGAAGATGATTTGGGGATACTCTCGAAGTACGACTTCTAGGGTGGAAACTTCCCTGAGCGTTCTTGGATAAGAGAAAAAGTGGCATGCAACATGAACTATCGATAGTTGCTCTGCTGCAATATTTTTTCAAAAAGAGTTCTGGAAGGGAGGAAACCTGGTCGGTAATAGGCAGAGAGAGAACACACTTCAAAGATTGCGATTGCAGAGAGAGTTCACAGGGAACTGCAGACAATAAAAATTTCATGCTTCTATATAAAAGACATGGATCTTCACGCGTATTATGATTTAGATCTTCATTTTAGTTTAGATGCTACTGTGCTCTTTTTTTTCAGGACCAAAGGATAGAGGAGCACAAAGAAAGTAATTTCAAGTCACCGGTACATTCTCAATAAATGAATAATACTACGACTACAGATACATGAATACCCATTCCAAGAGATGATTGAATCATTAGCAACAAGACATATTAACTCTAAACTCTTAATCTAATCCCACACTTATATGATGAATTGTCCTAACTGTGGTGCAATTATGGTATGGCTTAACGGCTCTATATTGCATGATCCGCCTGTAAAGCAGTACGAATGCAGAGGATGCAAGTTATTTGTTATCAAGTATGAAGATGGCAATTACGAAGTAGTACCCGTTCAGCCAGAGATGCAGGAGCAGCAATGAAAGTAAACAAGGTCATTGAGACGTGCATTTATTCTTCAGATCTCGAAAGCATGAAAAGGTTTTACGTAGAAATCGTTGGCCTGTCAGTTATTCAAGAAGAGACAGATAAGCTGATTTTTTTAAAAGCTGGCAAAAGCATGTTGTTGATTTTTGACCCTTTACGAACAAGCGTGAATAATAATTCGTTACCCACGCATGGCGCAATAACTCCACCATCAAGTATCCACTTTGCCATAGAGATCGAAGAGCAAGAATATGAGCCATGGAAGGAGCACCTGAGAAGGAAAGAGGTAGCAATACAAAGAGAAGTCAACTGGGATGGCAAGACCAAGTCGCTTTACTTCAGGGATCCAGCAGGTAACCTTGTGGAACTAATAACATCGGGCGGGTGGCCGGTGGAAAGCTAATATAATATTCTGTCCTTTGCAGTTGTTGTCGATGCGTGAGAAACTACGACCCTCTTTGAGGGAGCAGCTCGAAGACCGGAATAAGATAATTGTGCTGCCTGGTGTTTTTGATGCCCTCAGTGCCAAAATAGCAGAACACGTGGGCTTTGAAGCGATGTTTCAGACAGGCTACGGCTCGTCCGCGGCCCTGCTGGGAATGCCTGACTTTGGATTGTTAAACTCAGGCGAAACAGTTGATAATGCTATGAGGATAATCCGGGCAGTTAGGGTCCCCGTTCTAGTCGATGCCGACACGGGGTATGGCAATCCGCTTAACGTTTGGCGGCTCGTTAGAGACCTTGAAAGCCTAGGTGCCGCAGGCATATTTCTTGAGGATCAAGTCTGGCCAAAGAGATGCGGCCATATGGTGGGCAAAGATGTCATATCAAAGGATGAATATATCCCTAAGCTCAAGGCAGCTACAGAAGCCCGACAGAGCAAGGACTTTATCATTGTTGCAAGGACCGACGCCCGGGCCCCTATTGGACTGGACGAAGCAATCGAACGGGGAAAAGCCTACAGAAAGGCCGGCGCTGATGTGATATTTGTTGAAGCTCCGCGCTCAGTTGAAGAGTTGAAAAAGGTGGCCAATGAAATAGACGCGCCCCTCGTGGCAAATATGATAGAAGATGGAGTCACTCCTAACATGCCTGCAAGCGAGCTTCTACGACTGGGTTATCAGATCGCAGTATTTCCATTGTCAGCGATCTACAGCGCCACATTTGCCATGAGACACGTGCTTACAGAGTTGAAAAATACCGGCACAACGAAAGATGCTCGCAACATGATGGTTACCTTCAAAGACTTCAACCGGTTTATGGAGCTGGATCACTTTGTAGATCTCGAAAGAAGGTATGCTTGATAGTTAACCTTGCCCACATCACATTTCATTGAACATCGCTTCTTGCTCAGTCTCCCTCAGGCGGTGAATACTCCTCTTTAAGTGGCCATGTTTTATTATTTTAGGAGCAGCAGCATCTCAAGTCAGATAAAATGCAGTGCAACCAATCCCGGTGCTCGTAAGCAAGGCTCATAGCAGACCCATCCCTAACATTGCAGAATACTGCATCTCGATAATCTTGGTAAATCTTATTATTATTATTATTATTACTATTATCAAAGCAAATTAGATCGTGGACTTTGGAGAAATTGAAGGCAACGGTGCGTGATCGAAGGGTTTCTAATGTTATGAAAATAAATTGTAGCAGCATTGTCTCCTGTGGGAGAGACTATGCTGCTTTTCTGCATCATATCCTCATCATCTCTTTTTTAGGAATTTTTTCTATAGTAAAACTCGTTTGGTCATTTCCTTGAGCTTTGATCAAATATAACGGCTGGCCTTGTTGCTCCAGACTCGTAGCAAAGGCCACAGGGTCATTTGAGAAAAGATACAGCCTATCATCTTTTAGATACAGTTCCATGAATCCTCGCCAGTGCGGTTCACCTACAATAATGGCATTATGCTCAGTATTTTTGTTTATATAGGCAATAGCCGATAGAAGATTGTCGTTGTCTTGTATATCAAGCGAATTAAATTGCATCGTCGGTGGCGCAAAGTATCTGATATAATTTTGTACAACGCCATATAGGATAAATGGACTATCATAGGGCATTAATGCATATGATAGGCCTATCAAAGTAAATGTAGCAAGTATAGAACAGGCAACTATCACACAAAGAGTGGACTTCAGCTTGTTGAGAAGATGCAAGATGCCATAGCCGGCAAAGATAGAGAGGAAAATACCTGTTAAGATTGTCCACCTATCCGCAGCAAGCAAGCTATTCTCCGGAAATACTAGCCATGAGAGTGATCCTGCAAGAGAAACAAGCAGAGGAATTTTTAGCAGGCTATTTTGAATTCGCAATAAGCCAATTATTGCCGGGGCAGCTACTAAGCAGTTTACTACAAGAAAAAAGACAAGGAGGTTTCCTTGAGTGTAAAATTTAGGTGTGTTATTCCCGGGGGTCCCAACAGCGGTTGTGTTAGCATTGTTATTTTGATAGCTTGCAATCATTAAGGCAGTGAACAGGATTATGGAAAGTATAGCACTCAAAGCTACATCTTTACGTCTAGTTATGATTACATATGCTGCCAGTGATACACACAATAATACTCCTATCATTCTATCTGCTGCGACAGTGACTGCAGTTAATGCGAGCGTCATTGAGAGTACCTTCCAGCCTGCCTCCTTTCTGCTAAGAAGGCAAAACACAAACAACATGGTGGCAAGTGCCAAAACATCTCGGTGCAGATCCCAAAAAGTTCGGAGGACTGCCATTTGAAAAACGGTGAAACTAGCAAGAAAGACACTTTGGACTATTCCAAGGTTAAACAGATTCCTTCCTAAGTAAAATAGCGATACGCCGAAAATACCAGCTATTGCCACGGCCACAAATTCAACTACGGATGGTGGAGGGATTCCTGTTGCGCTGCTCAAAGAGTAGAGAAAGGTAACATATAGTGGAAATTGCTTTGATATAGTACTCCACTGTTCTTCAAAATTTACGACTTTTGGAATGTAGTAGTTTACAACGTCGTATCCTATTGGATGAGGGTAGGCCGCAAGGGCTGGAGTGGCCCTTAATGCTATGCACAATGCAAAGACGAATAGTGCCGTTTGCTTTTCGCTTTCAAGAAATCTAACTCTGAATAAGGAAAATGGATGCACAATCAAAATCTAAGGCGTCAACAAGACTTTTCTTAGTTATTGTGCGTATCTGCTGAATTTTGCCGCTGATTGAGTTAGTGTGAGCTACAACATATTGACATATTGACAATAGTAGTCGTGACAAAAGTGCTATCGAACTAAACTGCAGAAATTCTTGTCTTATGCCATCCACTATGCTATAAGGCGTTTACAAGACGGTTCATCTTTTCGAGGCTGACCTCAAACCCAAAGCGCTTTTCCTCTTTTTTCATATTGCGGTACATGCTCATCATTAGATTAATGTGTCGAACGGAGCTTAGCTTGCCATCCATCTTAAGTCTTACAATCTTATAGACGTCATCGTAGTAGCTAAAAGTGTGAAGAACCTTCTTTCGATAGCGCTTGAAATCAAATTTGCCATTGCTTGCCTCCACGACATCCAAAAACAAATCGCAGCAGATAAGTGATGGAATTATTCCTTCACCAAGCATTGGGAAAACACATCCGATCGACTCGCCCACGCCTATGATGTTACCGTCATAGAATGGCTCCATCCGCTTCGACGGGGCTAGCCTAATCGGCCTGCCTATCTTTTTGACGACCTTAGCTTCTGGGTGGCGCTTGAAAAAATTATCAATGCCATAATATTTTTTCTCAATGTCGCCTGCTCCCATGTAGCCGCGGCCATTATCTAGGGGAAAATACCAGAAATATCCTTTTGCACCTTTGTAGCCGATAACGTAAAAATCTTCTGTTCCCTGTACATTTTCAAGGAGGTATTCATAGGCAGGTATCAAGAAGTCTTGGTTTGACTTAGGGAGAAGTGAGCGATGCAAGCCGGTACAATCAATTATGTAATCGTATTTGTCAAAGTCAAACGCTTCTCTAGTGACCTTTGCGCCATAGGTGACGTTAACATTTTTCAGCAGGTCTGTCTCCCAGCCATACTTGTTATATGTCACAAGCCCTTTGAGCTCGAGAGATTCTTCATTGTTGTTTGGTAGTTCCATTTTGAGCTTCTGTCCGACATGAAAAATGTATTTGCTAAAGTCGAGCCCCGCTTGCTTAGAGAACCTCTCAAGCATGTGCTTGGATGCACCCCAAGCGCAAACCGGCCAGTGATTGTCTTTTTTGGAGGCCTCAAAGATATCGACCCGGTGGCCACGCTTTTGGAGCATGTTGCCAAGATAACTCCCGGCGACTCCCGCACCCGCTATCGCAAAGTTCATCTGGACTGAATTGATTTTGGTTTACTTATAATTCTTCAGAATTATTCTATGCGTTATATCTATCCGCTATCCGATAGCGAATATACTTATCATCTGGAGAGTACTTGGGTGGGTGCGGATCAATAGTCGTAAAATTGCATTTTGGACACTGGTGGTTCAGGGTATAAGTGTTACAGGAGGGACACTTTCTTACGAGGTGCTTCATCTCTTACTTTATGCCTGCTGAAGAATTTGAGAACTTTTTGAGTCTTGACGCACAAAATTGAATGTACCATGCTGCTTTTCGATGTCACCCCGGGTTTTTTCAACCGTATTATTCATGAATCCTTCGGCAACTTTGAAGTTCTGGGCATTCACAACAATCCTGTAACGAGGTGCGCCGATGTATGTTATGCTAGTGCTAGTACCGCCCTTATTGCCCTCAGCATTTGCAAGAGTGTTTTTTATTATCTCAATGCCATCTGGCTTTTTGGATGTTATCTCCATTATTCCGCTTATTTCTACAATCGGAATAGGAATTCTTTTGCTTGCTTCCACTATACTATTCTTTATCTCAGGTGGTATCTCAATATTTTCGATGGCGTCGAAGCCCTTCCTTGATACAGCTTCAAAACCATCGCATACGTAATCATATTTTTGGAGTATCTTATCCTCTATTTCTTGAACCTGTTGATCTGACAGATTGAGCTTTGACTTAATAAAATCCAAGAAAGTATCGGCCTTATCACTCTTCTTCACCTGTATAAGCTTGGACTTGCGTTCTTCGCCGGAGACCTGCTTCAGCGAAGTATCGACCTCTCCTCTAACCTTATTGACCCTGATTACCTTGAGAACAGTTTTTTGCTTTGGCCGAACGTAACGTTCGATATTTCTAATCCAGCCTGTTGCAATCTCGGAGATGTGGAGAAAGCCGGTCATGTCGCTATATTCGTCAAGCGTGACGTAAACCCCATGTCCAGTCATCTGCCTGACAGTGGCAATAATGATTTCTCCTTTCTCAGGAAGGCTCTGGATCTCGTCTGTAACAGTCATCTTATAATTACGATAAACACTGAGTGCTTGGCATACTTTAAGATTTTGTTTTAACTTTTCACACACTCTATATTCTTGCTCCGATGATAAGTATATTCGCTATCGGATAGCGGATAGATATAACGCATAGAATACCTTTGCGACCTTTTTCATGCATCGTCGTGTCCAGCCTTGGATCTTATAACAAAAATTTTCTGAGGACAACATGCATATGTATGTGAACTTACATATTGACGCCTTGGATCCGACTTTGGTATCTCTTTGTCAATTGTATGCCGATCATATACCCTGCGATGTACATATCAATGGCAAGGAAATTCAATCCTCGAGATAAATAATCCTTTGAGTCCGCAGACAGTAACTTGCGCCATATCTCCTTCAAAGCAAAGAAGTATCCGACCGCATTATGCAAAGTAGGCATATGTTGGTGCATACCATGCGTGATTCGCATCTTATCAAGAGCTATTGTGTATGACAAAAGGCCATAAATTGCTAATAGTCAATTCCCTTCTTTGCCTTTATGCCTTTTTGATAGGGGTGCTTGATCTCTCTCATTTCCGTGACCAAGTCCGCTACATCGAGGACAGATTCCGGAACATAGTTGCCTGTTAAGACGAGGCTAGTCTTTTCTGGCCGAGCAGCAATGATATCTAAAATGTCCTGCTGCGATATCAAGTTGAGCTTTGCGGCATAGTTTACTTCATCCAGTATCATGACATCGTATACACCAGAAGAGATTTTTTCCTTTGCAAGAGCAATTGCCTCCTTTGCAGCCCTCTGGTGATCTTCTATTGGATGGTCGTCGTCAATTATGCCAACAAATCCCCTGCCGGCTGCTATCATCTCAAACTCAGGCTCAAGTCTCTTCGAGCTTGTAAGCTCGCCATAATACCACTCACCCTTAATGAACTGGATCATTCCGACCTTGTATCCGTGGCCTATAGCACGCAATACAATCCCAAGTGCTGCAGTAGTCTTACCTTTGCCCTTTCCGGTGTAGACAATCACAAGGCCTCTTTCTAGCATCTGTCAGCAATGATACGAGTGTGAAGATAAAAATCAATCTAGCGCCACCGTAGAGACACGTTGCATTTTTATGAGGGGGGAATTAGCGGAGGAGCTCCTTTTCTGTCTGTCCTTTAAGGCAAACCCATCAATTGTTGTGCCCCCTGAATATCCTAAACTAGTGCAAGAAATAATCCCTTGCCCGGGCGAACTGTACCAAGCTCTTGTCATCTGCCAAATGTCCTGTCTTTGGCCAACTTCGTTCTGAGTGCGTTTGATTGGTCTGCAATGGTCAAAATGGTTCTCATAGTCACCTTATTGGCGGAAACTGCTACAACACATAACAAGGGGGCAATTCAAGTGATCTCTATAGCAAAAATTAAAAATAAATCAATTCAACCATTCTTTAATGCAAATATCCCGGATCATTATCGCAGGGGTTACAAGCGGGGTTGGCAAAACCACGGTTGCACTCGGCATAATGCATGCATTCCGCAAAAGAGGGCTACGCGTCCAACCATTCAAGGTTGGTCCAGATTTTATTGACCCTTCGTATCACTCGGTTATAACAAAGAGGAGCTCGCGTAACCTTGACGTGTGGATGATGGGAAGCCAGGGAGTCCTCGACTCCTTTGGCGCAGCATGCGAAAACGCAGATATTGCAGTAATCGAAGGTGTGATGGGATTATTTGACGGAATGTCTGGCAAGACGGACTTTGCTAGCACGGCCCATGTGGCCAAAATTCTAGATGCACCTGTAGTCCTTGTAGTTGACGCAAGTAAGGGCGCACGATCTATAGCTGCGATCATCCTTGGCTTTTTGCACTTTGACAGAAAACTCCGGATAGTGGCTGTCATCCTAAACAATGTTGCAGGAGAGAGGCATGCGAAGTACGTTAGGGACGCTCTTGCAGGCATAGTCAAGATTCCGGTGGCAGGAACACTTTACCGCAATAGCGATATCAAAATGGAAGAGCGGCACCTTGGGCTGGTGCCTGCATTAGAATTGAGAGAAACTAAAAAAAGACAGGTAATACTTCGGACAGCAAGACAGATCTCAGAGTCTATCGACGTCAATAGAATATTGAGCCTGTGTAGCGCAGGACCGCTTCCTGATGCTCCTAATCAGTCAAAGCAACCAGCTAGAGTAAGGATAGCTGTCGCTCTTGACGAATCATTCAATTTTTACTATACGGATAACCTTATCTCGTTGGAAAGGAGCGGAGCGCAGCTGGTCTTTTTTAGCCCGCTAAGGGAGCAAAAGCTGCCAAGCGGTGTGAGCGGGATAATGCTTGGAGGAGGGTTTCCCGAGGTGCTTGCAGACAGGCTTGAGAAAAATAGATCTATGCTCAGGTCTATCAGGAAGGCAGTCGGCGAAGGCATGCCAGTCTATGGAGAATGTGGCGGACTTATGTATCTAACTCGGTCAATACGTGGCTACAATGGTCAAAAAAAAGCCAGAAAGATGGCTGGCGTTATAGAAGCAGATACTTTGATGACAGGGAAGCTTATCCTAAATTATACCGACGCCGAATGCGAGGGCCCCATGTTTGGCAAGACGCATCTTCGCGGGCACGAATTCCATTATTCTTCAATAGAAAACATAGCACGGGATTCGCGATTTGCCTACTCTATGAAAATAGGCAATGGGGTCACAGGCAATCAGGATGGCTTTATCATAAATGATAACGGTCTCGCAGCCTACATGCACTTGCATTTTGCGAACAGGAAATTGCCCGATCGGCTGGTCTTCTCTTGTGTTAGATATTCACGCCGATGACATTCCGCTCTGGTAAAGCAACATTATGGCATTCATTACGGAGGATACCGCTGAGCTACCACCCTTTCTTCCGATATTTGTTATAAAAGGCAAGTCATTCATTTTAGCAAGTTCTTCTTTTGATTCAACTGCAGAGACAAAGCCTACTGGCATCCCGATGACAAGAGCGGGTTTTGCTATGCCTTCTCTTGCCATATTGATCACCTCGTATAGCGCCGTCGGAGCATTTCCTATTGCGATAATTCCCCCCTCTATTTCATGAGCGGCGCTCCGCATGGCAGTCTCCGACCTTGTCTTGCCCCGCATACGTGCCTCCTCTGCCACTAGGGGGTCAGAAATATAACAAACTGCCTTTATCCCAAGGTCGTTAATTGATTTCTTGTTTATTGCAGCGAGCACCATATCAACATCTGTAACGATCGTGCATCTTTTTCTGATGGCATTGAGAGCCGATTCGATCGCCTTTGTATGAAAGAGGATTTTACCGTTGCCTGCAAAGTCAAAATCTGCTGTTGCGTGTATCACACGTCTTACAATGACCCACTCTTTTTCACTGTACTGATGACTATTGCCTACCTCTGATTCTATTATCTCAAAGCTTCTTTTTTCAATGTCAAAAGCCTTTTCAGACATGGCTCTGCCGGCAGCAGTTCCGCTGTTTTGATTGTGGTAGGTATGTTCCCGGTCGTCCTTAAATGCCAACCCTCGTCTCCACCTCTCTTGCTCTTTCTATTACGATATCGACCAGCTTTTTATCAACACCTAGGTGTTGCGCCATGAAAGCATTCTTGAAGTTGTACTTTTGAAAGGCGGCGTCTAGCTCCTTGATAACATCCCTTTTGATGTGTGCTCCCTTGTGCAAAAAATATGGCACAATCAGTAATACCTCTGGGTTCCCTTCAACCGCTCGCCCTATGCCCTCTTCAATATTTGGGCGATCGAGCTCCAGAAAGCAACTTTCCACATTGCGATAGTATAGCCTTATGGCGTTTGCAGTATAAACAAATGCGTCATGGGCATTCCTATCGCTGCTTCCATGACCTATCAACACCACGTCACATTCTTTGTCAGGTTGGCTGATGCTTTGTTTTCTTTTGAGCTCATTTATCCTATCCATGATTAGTTGCACCATTTTCGGATGGTAAGAGAGCGGCTTTGTTATGACGAGATTGAGGTTATTGTCTCTGCCTATCATGGCAGTTTGCTTCACAGAGTCCTTGAGCTTCATTCCGGGATATAGAAAATATGGCATCACAGTGATAAAGCTCGCCCCAACTGCGATACACTTACCGATTCCTTCGGGAATGAACGGCGGTATCACTTCAAGGAATGAATAATTGACGTAGTCGTAGCCTGCACGTAACTTTGCCAACGAGCAAATTTGTTTAAGCTCGTCTCTGACCTCGGGCTCCCTGCTTCCTCTGTCCACTATTAAAAGCGCTTTTTTCAACTCTGTATGTGTGCACAGATAATTCGGCAGGCTAAAATAGCTTTCAGCTTAGCCTCGTCAGATAGCAGACCTTGATTTTAATAAAGCATCTATATAAAAAATTCTATATACTGCCTAGTCTAGTTCAGTATTTTATTCACAAATGATGCGAGGCGGGTGTGAATATTGCATAATGGGGACTAACTGAATATCCTTGAAACGGCAATTGTAAGGTTAGGGGGAAGCTTTTGCTTTGGAATTATGAGGTCGCCATTGGAGCTGAGAAGTGATGCCGCTTCAGATACGCTAGATGTTCCTTCGAACCTTTGAACGGTTGCCGATGGGTTCGGTACATCTACCGATGCAAGTCTATCTTTCTCATAGATTTCCACGGGTATATGATATTGCATAGAGAATTCTTCAAGACCCTTAACCTTTGCCTTCCTATTTATAGACGCAATATTCCTAATGCTTTGAAAGGAAAGTCCTTTTTCTTTCAACACTGAATTTATGCCAGACTCTATTGTTTCCTTGCTTGTGTCCCAGTGCAAACCTATTCCTATCACCAGTGACTTCGGCCGGTAGATAACCGACTTGCTTGTGATAGTTTGGTCTGTAAATAGCCGATCAGAAATTATAAGCCCCCCCTTGATTTCCTGCGATTTGATTTCATCAATGCTCTCCACAGGCGTAACATTTTTTGGAAGCGGTGCAGGCCACCAGTTCTTTTCACCTGCATCTTGATATACCGCAATTTTTTCTTCATTCACCATGAACGCACTTACCTTGGTCACGTTCTCAAAATTTTCAATTGTCCAACCAAACTCTCTTCCTACGAGGTCAACTGCGATGGTTTCATTGACATCTGCCGCAGTTGTGATTATCGCCTGCGCACCAAGAAATGATGCCACTAACCTTGCAAGAGCATTTGCTCCACCAAGATGTCCTGAAAGTGCACTTATGACACTATTTGCCCTGTCATCGATGACTAGGACAGCAGGATCGCTCTTTTTATCAATAAGATGAGGTGCCACCATTCTGATAACCGCTCCAAGAGAAAATATGCAGATCAGCGCGTCGTAACTTTTGAAAAGATTGGCAACAAGCGTTGTGCTTTGCTCCGAAAACCAGATAATGTCTTTGCCACCATCGGTGTGCTTTGCTGGTACATAGATTTCCACTTCAGGCATCTTTTGTTTTATCCTGCGTGCTATTTCGATGCCGTGCCTCGTGATGGCAAGAACGGCCATTTTTGTAACCATAAGGCATATTAGCAGATATTAAAAGGTGAAATAATCTTTTGCATGCCAGCAAACGATAATAGTGTGTCATGTTTTGTTGATTAGATAGCAGTTTGAGTCTTCTCTCTAGACAGACACACTCTATGTCAGTGTTACTTGTCTTGATACCTTTAGCATTGTGTGCTTACACACACCTATGGAATCCAGCAGGCTTTCCTAACATTTTCTATGACGAAGGGGTCTATATGCGAAGAGCTATGCATGTCATGGAAGGTCTTGGGCCCCAAGAGGCCTACTATTATGATCACCCATTTTTTGGACAAATCTTTCTGGGCGGTATACTAAAGATTAT
>JBKPNF010000054.1:0-7198 GCA_046732455.1 Thermoproteota archaeon
TGTATGATCTACAGTAATTTCACGCTCACATCGAGTACAGTAAAGAATGGTGGCCATCGATATTGATAGATTATAGCCCAAATGTCAATATAAAGTGCCGATAATTCCATGGGATTAGACCTAATAATTAAATCCACATAATTTTCAGTCAGGAAATGCTTCTAATCTATGACATTTGGGGTTAGCTACTTCAGTACTTTAAACTGTCGTAATTTCAGTTACTTGAACGAGAGAGATTGAGCAGTAAGAGATTAGATAAAATGGCATAAGTAATAATTTTTATTTTTATGATACTTGTTCCTATCCTTATTATTCTATAATGCAAATGCAATAACGCATCAACATTTACTGATGGCCATCCTTGCTAACATGGTTCCCCATATTATATCACAATAGGCAATGTAGATTTCTCATCACCAACTACCTTATAGGATGTTGCTATGAATGGAGACATGAAGGGACTAGTATATCATGGACCTATGGATGTGAGGGTGGACGATAAACCCAAACCAAAGTTAGAAGATTCAGAAGACATTGTGCTTAAGGTAACCGAGTCTGCAATATGCGGATCAGACCTTCATCTGTTTCATGGCGCCTTCAAGAGTATGGAGCCAGGCCAGACACTTGGACATGAGTTCGCTGGTATTGTAGAGCAGGTGGGGGATAAAGTTACTGAGGTAAAAGAGGGAGACAGAGTAGTTATCCCATTCAATATACACTGTGGGAAATGCTGGTTCTGTCGTAACCACCTTTGGTCACAATGCGACCGGGCAAACCCAATGAACGAGATTGGCGGCATGTTTGGCTACGGTCAAATGACTGGAGGCTATGATGGCGGACAGGCAGAGTATGTAAGGGTGCCTTTTGCAAATGCCGAATCCATCAAGATACCTGACCAGCTAAGCGAAGAGCAGGTGCTTTTCTTAAGCGATGCCCTCTGTACAGGATATTTTGCCGCTGATATGGCAGAAGTTCAGGTAGGGGATGATGTGGCAGTGTTTGGAGCAGGTCCAGTCGGATACTTCTCAGTAATGAGTGCGCTCTTACGTGGTGCAGCAAAGGTTTTTGTGATCGACCATTGGCCTTACAGGCTCGATAGAACTGCCAAGTTAGGAGCCGAGCCCATAAACTTTGACAGAGAAGACCCTGTTGAGCGGATCAGGCAGGAAACGAGAGGTAAGGGTGCCAAATGCATAGATGCTGTAGGATATGAAGCGGTAGGACATCACAATCATGATAAGAGCGCAAACCCTGCATATGTTCCAGTGAATTCAATGCAGGTGTTGAACTGGATATTGCAGTCAGCTAGAAAGGGCTCTGCAGTAAGCATCGCTGGTGTATATAGTACGGAATATGTTAACTTCCCTCTGGGCCAATTTTTCAACCGCAATATCCAAATTAAAATGGGTCAGTGTCCAGTAAGAAGATATAGTGACCAGCTGCTCCACATGATAGAAACAGGTAGAATAGACCCCACGCAAGTAATAAGCCACAGGATGAAACTTGAGGAGGCTGCAAAAGGGTATCAGATGTTCGACGGCAAGGCAGAAGTACATAAGATAGTCCTGACTCCCTAGCCAGTACTATCTCTTTCTTCTACCTTCGTGGTACCGCTACGATTGAGTGGCTTTCAGGAACCTGTTCTCCTGGTAGGCCTGATCTGGAGAGACTTTCACATAAGTGCCATCTGCAGCTACTGTAATATTCTTGCCATCCGGGAGGACTCTTAATTTTTCTCCTTCAGAACCCTTCATCAGCTCCGGCCACAACATTGTCAGCGCCATTGGCGTAGTTGACACAATAAAATTTTCCATTGCAGTTTCTTCCAAGAGACTTTGCTGCAGAAGAGGAAGCGCGTCTAGCAATCCTGCCTTTTGTGATATCTCCATTAACATCTTGTATGAAACAATCTCTGCATTTTCAATGATTGCGTCTTGTTTTGTTTGGATAAGCTCTTGCTCTGCATCAACTCTATCTTTGCTTTTAGAGCTAACCAAAGATTTGGCAGTTTCTTTGACTGTATTTGAAAGAGTGTCCATATCAGTTGGCAACATCTTTGGTAGGGCAGCCTTTGCACTGGTCGGGCTGCCGCCAAGGTTTGTAATGACGGTCCTTAGGCGATCCTGCTGCACAAATGTCTGTTCTAGATGATATTGCAACTGCTGTTTCACCAGGGGTATTGGTGTCTCATTCATCCTCGTTTGGTTTCTGTCAACTGCCGCATTTTCCATTGCAAGTGCTTCGTTGAAGTACTGGACAAGTTTTTGTTTTATAAGCGAGTCAGCCATATGCGTAAATACTTCTCTGTATCGTCTTTAAGCATTAGTCATAGAATCTACCTATTTACATGTTCTATGATTATTCTGTCAGGGCATACTAAAGTAGTCATATAGCTTTCTTCAAGTATACTCTCCATAGTACGATGATGATGATAAGGATTCATAAGTCAAACCTTTTGCCTTGCCCACCTAGCTGATACCTTGGTCTGAAACCCCCGTTCGAGCCGATGAGCTTCGAAATGTTGTTGGTCTTTATTTTGCTCCATACGCTCTAGTAGTAATCTAGAAAAGTTCTGGCCTCATGTTCCTCAAAAGGCGTTACAAGAAAACCAATACGCAGTATATATGAATGAAGTATGACAATTAGGAGATTGTCCGAGAGCGTATACATTCTTTGACGTCTTGCTGGCACATGCTCCAAGGAACAAACAGACGGTAGCCAGCTTTGCCACTCTTCCCGGACTTGATTACAGAGTTTTACGCTCAACTCGATATAGATCTGCTGTTCACCCTGATGAGGATTGCAGGTCTGCTTATCTTAAGATCTGCCAGCTTTCATATAAATTGGCCAAACCACTCTTCTTTTATGCGAGGTTTGTTTCTCGCCCCATGCGGCAGCAAGATCATCATAGATTTGTTTAATAGGATCAGAGTTATTCTTTTCAATAAACTTTTGAACACTTGACCAAGTATACAGATAGCCAATGAGTTCTGACAGGTTCCAATCCAGTTCTATCCGAAAGATCGGCGTGTCTATCTCCTGAAATGGAAATGGTATGTCTTCATATCTATTTTCAACAATTTTTCTTTCTTTTGGCCAGTAGGGACCTACAATGTCTTCGTATAATAAATGCACTATAGTATCAACTTCTGCGGAGATTGAATGAAGGCCATAAGCCCATGCTGCTATTATGCCACCACGGCTACTTCCAGGACTGCTTCCATTATTATCCTTCTTAAGTACCCTTTTTGCCTCTTTGTAGAAACCATCTAGATTAAACCAATGCAGTGCCTGAGCAATAGTTATAAGATCAACGCTATCGTCTGTAAGCTTAGTCTTTTCTGCAGGAAATACCTCGTAACGAATATTGTTTCTGTGCTGTGCATTTGCAATTTGCTCCTTACTCGCGTCGCTGGCTATTACCTGCTCAAAGTATTCAGAAAGGCACACAGCTGCCTGGCCGTTGCCAGTTGCACAATCCCAAGCCAGATTTCTACATGGCACGAGTCCTACAAGGAACTCAAATAGTGACTGGGGATATTTGGGTCTCGAAATTGCATACTCTTTAGAGTTGCTGGAAAAAAGGTCTTTGAATCGTCCCGGCTCCAAAGCGATAGTAATAATTGTTCAATGAACTATATAGTTAACTAGCCTCTTACCAGGAGGATTGAAGCCTCCTTGTTTCCTTATTGCTTTCGCAGAACTCTGGCTGCGTGACCAAAGAGGCAAAAAATTTTTGGCAAAGAGTAAAAAACACGAGTGATATGCACAGTATTAAAAGCGCGTTTTTCCATGAAAGTATGAACTACAGTATATGGCCAGTGAAGTAGCACGCGATAAGCACAAGAACCCCGTGCCAGCAGTTGATTTCATTATCAAAAGTGACAATAACTCAGAGATACTCCTTGTCAGGCGAAAGAATGATCCATTTAAGGGGATGCTATCAATTCCTGGAGGTTTCATAAACAAGGGAGAAACCGCAGAAGACGCCGCAAGGAGAGAGGCTAAAGAAGAAACCTCTCTGGTTATAGAACCAATTGCAATACTTGGGGCGTACTCTGATCCTCAGAGAGATCCTAGAATGCACACCTTATCAATTACTTTCATTTCAAGAAAAATTCAAGGCACTGGGGTTGCTCGTGCTCGTGACGATGCATCAGCCCTCCTGTGGGTAAAGATTGAAGATGAACTTGATAGTTTGATAGAATCAAAGCAACTTGCATTTGACCATTCGAGGATCCTCCGTGACTATAAGAAATGGTTGAAATCATCCCAGGCTTCAGTTGATAGCAGCAGTCGTTGTCTTACCTTTTGGTCAACCAAGAAAGAACAAACAGATGAAGCCATGCAATTCAAAACAACAGAATGAGGGATATACGTAATATAATCATAAAGTCCGCTAATAAGATAAAAAAATAAGGTTCTCCACAAAAAATGTCCTCTCCAAGTTCTTCCCCAGCTTCTTCTGGCTCTCCATCTACAAATCTAAGCGCAAAAGACATTATCATGGTAGATGCAACCGTGATTTCAGGCATTTTGATACTCTTAACAATATCGTCTTTTTCTCCTTTTGAGTTTCCAAACAGATCAGTCTTTGTATCAGCAGCAGTACCTATTGTGGGTCTGTTTGCTATTTCATCTTTTTTTGCATTAGGGGATAAAATTTCCTACGCAAGAAAATTCGCAAAGGCAGGATTTGTAGCCATAATACTGTTCATGATATTCATTGGGACGGTAAATGTCGGAAATGTTATTGCCCCTGACCTCTGGAGAGAGAGCCCCATCGCGGGAAAAATTGTTTCAAATTCAACTAGTGGCAGCAGCAGTACTAGTGCAGAAGCCCCAAAGCATTCTGCTACAGTACCAAAGTAAAACTCACATAAATCCGAAAAATAAAACAATAAGGATAGGAACAAGTATCATAAAATTCAAAACAAGTTTATAGCCTTACATTTTTCTAGTGCAGCGTCTATATTATCAAACGAAACATGGCAGAGCGGTATATAGAACATATGTGCGATCGTATAATATCTATTGAAGTCAGATAACATGGAAAGAAAAAGTGGAATTATTTTTGACATGGATGGAGTATTAGTGGATGCAATGCCATTTCACTGTGAAGCCATTCAAACTGCAGCAAAACAAGAGGTAGATATAGATATTGAACAGAGGGACGTATACCTCCTTGAAGGTATGCCCGGAGAAGACATGGTCAAGGAGCTGCTTAGAGACAAGAGATATAGAGGTAATATAGAAGAAGTATCCGATAATGATAACTCTGAGAAATTAGACTCTATCGCGCATCGGATACATGAGAGAAAGAAAACAATTTTTAAACAGATTAATGCTTCGACGCCTATCAATGGAGCCAGGGAGTTGGTCTCTAGTCTAAGATGCAAGAAAGCCTTGGTATCTGGTGCTGCTAAGCAAGAGGTTCATTCTATAATAAACAACTATTTTGGAAAAGATACTTTCGATGTAATCGTAACAGGCGAAGACTTAGAAGAAGGGAAGCCAAGCCCCGATCCTTTTAGAACCGCTCTTATGAAGATGGGTTTAAAGGAGACTGAGGCCATCGTTGTTGAAAATGCACCACTGGGAGTAAAGGCAGCAAACAACGCTGGACTCCGATGCATCGTTACTCTTAACAATACACCACTTAAGATCTCTGACTTTGAGGGTTTGATTGCCCGCGAATCAATTTTTCCAAATACAATCTCAGTGAGCTCGTTCTTGAAAGAACACTGCCAAAGTATACCTCCGGACTGATACTCTTCCTTTTATCATTTGACCCAATTATAGTGTAGACGCTAGTCGGTTGCCAGTCATTTGCTAATTTATATCATGCCAGTGAATAAGTAAGTCCATAGCGCTTTAGGTTTATAGTTAAATCAAAATGATCTTTCTATTTGCTAGCAAGGAATTTGTGCAAATGTTCGCATACTAAAGCTGGTTTTTCTGTAAATGGGGCATGGCCCGTTCTTGGTATTATTGTGACACCCGAATCCCTTATTGCTTCTTTGAAAATTTGTGAATGTTCAGTTGGTATCACCTTGTCGTGCGTCCCCCATATTATCAAGGTTGGAATCCCTTTTTTTCCAATCTTATTCAAATTTTTGATTCCAATCTGCGTACTGGCGCTATTTCTCAGTGAGGATTCAAAAGCATGTTTCGAATTTGGGTCGTTTATTCTATAAATAAAGCCTTGGACTAATGCATCGCTAATAAGGAGCGGGTTTGCCACCATTTGTTCAAATACTTTTCTTACCTTCTCTTTTGATGGGTTCATGGCAGCATCAAGATACTCTTCTAGGAGGGGGGTCGGTTTTTCTAAATTCCCTGAAGAATCTACTAAAACTAGCTTCTCCAAAAAATAGTTATTTTCCGGGCCTGCTGCTGCTATACTCGATGCAATGTAACCTCCCAATGAATGACCTACAAGGGTTGTCCTAGCAATATTGCTACTCCCATCTTGGTCCCCAATTCCAATTCTGCGCATAAACTCTCTGATTATTTCAGAAAATGCCTCTATAGTATATTCCATATCATATGGCTTGTCACTTCCTCCAAAACCTGGCAGATCTATAGCAACGGTATGATAATACAATGATAGCGCCTCAGGAATATCGAGCCACCTCTCAGCGGAGGAGCCAAGGCCATGAATAAATAGAATATGCTTTCGGTTACCCCCTTTGTCATTTTCCGATTCTAGGTATCTCACCTTAATTTCATGCTTGTGATACTTCAAGTCTAAAAAGCGCTCTTGCATAGGGTACAGTGTCACTAGTTCTCTGATTCTGTTTCTAAACTTTCCTTCTTTATTTGCTATTGTAGATAGATCGCTTCAAGAAATAGTTCTTAAAATCCTATTGTACTTGTTCAGGCGTTCAAAGTACTTGGTGTCATTTGAGAATATTGTATCTCACTCTTTTTTGAGTTTGCAGCAGGCAGCCTCTGCTCACGCTTCTGTAATTTCCTTTCATCTTAAAGATAGTAAACCTTTTGTGGAATTGTTTTTTGTCTTTGTAGTGTATCGCAATTTGGAGAAAACATCAAAAGATGCAAAAGGAAGTAATTGAAAAAGTAGCAGCTCTTATAACGGCTGCTTTTGGTCTGGTCGCGGCTCTTGCATGGAACACCGCTATACAGGAAATATTCCGGTTGATCTTCGGGGATCAGAGCGGCGTATGGGCCATGA
>JBKPNF010000055.1:0-6844 GCA_046732455.1 Thermoproteota archaeon
AACAGATCTACAATCTTGCTCAATACTAACTCGACGACCATCCTTCGTACAGTAGGAGAAACTGCGCCCATGTTGATTACCATGGCAGCACCGCTCTTGCCTGAAATTATGTCCTCAAATTGCAGGCCTCTCTCACCGTTGATGAATAATCGTGAGGACTGGATGACATGATAGCGAGATACTAGGGCGTCGCGCACAAGCTCGTTGATGTTCCAGGTGTTGATAGCATTACCTATCGCCTCCATTGAAAGCGACTGCTTGTTTTCACACCAGTCCCATATGCGTAAAAATTCACGCAAAGATGCGGCAGGCATATCAAGAGCGTTTTTGAGCATTCCAGAAACCGCTGTCTTACCGCAGTAGTCAAGAGTAAACCTCAGTGTGTTACCCGGCTCGAGCACTTTGATCTGCCTGTGGATTGAAGAAGGGATACCAGCGCGGCTCCATCCAAGGCCTCCATATTCGTTGTTCAAGTCAAATACGACCACAAAGGCGCCATACTGCACCAGTGTCTTGATAAGCATTTTGGATAAATGTGACTTGCCCGATTCTTTCTTGCCTGTGATGACAGTCAGCTTGCCATCCAGATCTTCTGCGTAAATTTCAAACTCTTCTTCGTGCCCGGTTCTACCAAGTGGGATGGGAAATACACCATGCCTACCAAGCAAAGAGTCAAGTTCTTTTATCTCAATCCGCCTTATCTTGGACTCAACCCTTGAAGGAAGCCAATTAACGTCACTTGATAATCTCCCATCATTCACTGATGCTCTTATCTTAGCACGAAATACTCTGGCATCTCTTACCAACCGAGATAGGCTGCCGATGTTAAGTGGGTCGTGTAGGTTCTCTGCGCTTGATGCATTGACCACCTCTTCTTTGACAATGTCCTCAATTAAAGCCTGAGATGATAGATACTCTTCATCATAGACCTGTACAACCATGCTCCTGCTCCTGTCCTCTATTAGTAAATAATCTCCCTTGGCAGCTGAATCCTCCTTCATGGCAAGTAAGAGCAGTTCATTGCCATTCTTTGATAGTATCTTCATACTGATATCGACCCCAAAAGAGTCCTGCGTATATCGTCTGCCGCTAGCTCCGTCACGTCATAGTTGTTCAGCATGTGGCTTCGGAGGCATGTCATTTCTGTATTTGTGAACGTGGAAATGTGGTGTGCAAGCCTGAGGGTTTCGGGATAGCCGCCTGCCACTACGTCATTTCCAAGGAGCAGACCAAGTGACTGGCTCCTGTCGCCTACGATATCTGCTCGTAAAATAGGACAGCTGGTGCCCTTTTCCAACTTGACCATCAAGTTGCTGCCAATCGTGTTCCTGATCAGGCTCTTGATTATATCATCAACTTCAATAACAGCTGGTTCTGGGACCTTCGTTAGTGGGGCGGCTGCCCTGCCAAGCGCCTTGAGCTTAGTGCTCTTGCTAATCCCTATAAGCATGTTCTTGCGAAGAACGCTGCTCTCCGAAATCTTGCTTATACTGCGCTCCCTCTCTTCAAAGATTGATGCTTTAAGCGAACCATCCACTAGAATTATTGAATTTGTAAAGTGGCTTGCAATCTGTTTCTGGACGGCTCTCTCCACGCGTACTCTTATCAGACGCTTTGCCAAGTCATCATCCAGGATCACAAGCCTTGAGAGCCGCTCTTCAAGTTCTGATTCGTGAATTGTCTTTTCGCTTAGGTAGAACAGCACCGGGCCTATCTTGAAATGCATGAGAGTGCGGCCAGCATAGGCGATAGCGACTCCACACTTAATGCCATAAACACTTCCATCTTCTGTCTCAGCTAGCTTGACACTGCTAGAGTCTATAGCAGCCACAAGGGCATTATCTTTGATTGGTCGAATGGTGGTTACCGTTGTTGTATCGTAAGGATTAGATCTCATGCCCCATCCATCAACGGGTATCATTTTCTTGTCGTCATAGCAAAACACAATTTTCTTTCCCCTGAGCACATCTAACTTTGGAGCAAGACATCTGCTCACTGATTCCACTATGTTAAGATCTCCTAGATTCAAGGTGTTGTTGAAGAAAAGAGCCTCTTGGTTGTTCATGTTGATCAACAATATCAGCGGGCACAAATATATTAATATTGCTCAACATGATCAATATGGTCAGCAACAGATTTATCAATAGCAGCCTGAGGGGAATATTTAAGCAAACATGAGCGGCGGTCCTGCTGAGGAAGTCAAAATTAGGTTAAAGCACGGTGAATGGGAAGTGGAGGTAGTTTGCGTCGAGAGCAAGGTCAAACAGGTAGTCGAAAGCGTGCTCTCAAGTCTTGACACTACCAAGATGATGGGGCCGGAAGTGCAAAACCAGCTCGAAGAGTTAAGGCGAGAAATAGACTCCTTAAAGACAAAGCCTATAAATGAACTCATGCCGGAGGACCGCCAGCAGCAACAACAACGACAAAAAGTGCCAACCAAGAGCGGTATGACATGTAGGGGCCTGTTGGAAAGTCTTTGGTTGGAGGGGCATTTTGTCAGTGAAAGGTCGCTTGGTGAACTCCATGAAGAGTTATCAAGAAGAGGCTACAATTACGACAGGACTGCAGTTTCGCATTCGCTCACAGATATGGTACGAGAAAATATCTTGACAAGAGTTGGAACAATGCGGAATTACCGCTACATACAGAAAAAGCCACCAAATAGCACTACTGTACAGGCCTGATCTTTTTGGCTATAGTAGAATTGAGCCAGTGGATGCCTGCTGTCGTTATCCTGTATTTGCTAGGTTCCTTTTCGTCACGCGCCACGTGGCCGGCCTTGACCATTTCCGATATTCTGGAGCTTATGGACTTTGGGTTTAGTGCGGTAGCAGTATGAATATCTGATACCTGCATCGAATTGTCCTGCAGCCTGTCAAGATCTTTTGCGATTCTGGCAGCTACAAGCTGTAGAGCTACTATATCCTTATCAGACAGCTTGACGTCGGTATCCAGGATCACACGGGGACCCTCTGGTGTAATCTTGATGAGAGAGGAATATGTCTCGATGAGCTCCTGCGCTGCATAGTTGAGTAGTATCTTTCTTGCAAGATCCATTGAAGGCACCTGCTTAAGCAGAAAGTTCATCACAGAAGGTGTGACAGTCTCTACAGAGCCGCTGAACTCAACCTTTACGTCGCCTATGGTTATGGTGACGTTAACGTCATTTCCAGCCTGGCTCATATTGTTTCGCTTGTAACACAAATGGCGGGCTATATATTGAATTCGTTAGACTGCAACGGCTATCGCTCCTTGTTCTCCTTTCTCCTATAGAGTACATAGGTCACTCCAAGCAATACTCCAGACAGTGCAATGCTTATCACTGTAGCGCTAGTGTCTATGTCAATTGCTGTGCATGTAAATTCGCCGACGGAGCAGCCAGTAGCAAAGAAGATGCCGTTCCAAGCAGAATGTGTAATCACTGAAAACCAACCCTTACCACTGACCCATGTTCTTAGGCTAAAGAAAAGGGATGGAAGCACAAAGAGCAGGTTGCCAAACGCAAGGCTGTTGACGGAAAGCGTGTTCGTGTTCAAAAGATGTATCCCAACCCACACAGCACCGGTGACAAGGACAGAATAAGCATTTCCAAATACATAAAACGGGATGCCAAAGAATACAGTCTCTTCTAATGGTCCTGCGGCAAGTACAGACAATAATGACCTTGGGATACTTGGCTGTTCATACTCTGGAAGAACCTGCTCAATCAGGGGCGTGACTGCAAGAAGTAGAAGGATTCCAATCCCATGGTAAAACAACAACATCTTTGTGAGGTAGCCTAATGAAGTGCGCCTGTACTTGGACAGCCATGACTTAGGATGAAAGTCGGCCTTCTCTTCACTAAATCTCCCTGCCAACGGGCATAACATGAGCGTTACATTAAAGAAGTTTCTGGCTGATTGGTTACTATTACTACATCCAGTCTTCCCATGCTGCTGCATACCGTTGGATAAGCCTACTCGCAGGTGATGAAAGGCTAAGTGACTTTTGCACTTGGGCAAGACAATCAACGAACAGTTTGAGCGGGCTTGGCACATTCTCTAGAGCCATCATGTCCTTATCACAGAGTAGGACAATCCTCTCAACATTTTCTCGATACATCTTTGAAACAAAATCTAGTATGCTCCTAATCTCGCCTGATAGGGCTGACTGGTCAGCGAGCTGCTTTTCTATGCTTGCAGAATTGATGGAAAGGGATTCAATGTAAATTTCCCTCGTAGACTTGGGCTTGTACATTATTACTTGTTGACCATCTTGCTCATCTTGTCCCTCAGCATTGCATTTACCTTTTGACCGTTGGCCTTGCCTCTGTACTCTGCCATCGCCCTTCCCATGAGTGTGCTCAACGCATTAGCGCCTTTTTCTTTGATTATCGACATATTGTTGCTTATTATCCTGTCAAGCCCTTTGCTTAGCTCTTCGTCACTTATTGAAGACGCACCTACAGCCCCAATGGCTGCGTTAACGATCTTCGTCTCCCTGTCTTCCTTTACATTTATCTGTTCATTGACAATCTTAGCTATTGTCGGCTCATTTTTCATCAGCTTTTCAAATATCAAGACAACCGATTCTTTTGTTATGGAACCTTTGTCAAGCCTTGTAAAGATATCTTTTATCACGTCATCTGTCAAGATGGAAGCATCTAATCCTTCCCTTTGCAAGCTGGTGAGATCTTCTGTCAACTTAGACGCAACAAATGTAGGCTGCACTTTCGTCTCGCCTACGATCTCTTCAAACACGTTAAAGTAGTCAGAGTCAAAGATCTGATTGGCTAGCTTCCTGTTGAGATTGTATTTCTTGACAAGCGAGTCCACAATTTCATCCCACTGCCTTGGGACCTTATTTTCAAGCAGCTCAAGCATCGACTTAGTAATCGCAATGGGCAGAATGTCTGTCTCAGGGTACATCCTTGCTACACCAGGCCTCGGCCTTAAAAACACTGTATTGCCATCAGGGGTTGCTGCGCGAGTTTCAGCAGGAACCCCATCAACTGCAGCTTTGAGCCGTCGAATTATTGCGTCAGAAGCAAACTTGACTTTGTCATTCGGACCTCCTAAGATAACGAAACCGTCGTTGTCATTCATTTGTAGTCTTTGCTTAATTGCTGCAACTTCTTCCTCTGTTATTCCATAATTTGGAAGCTCATCTGAATGGAAGACACCATCAATATCATAAAACTTGACTAGCTTACCAAGTTCTCTTCCCAATCTGATGTCGTTGTATGGCTCAAAGCCGATCATGCCTGCAAACCCTGGTACCTTTATCGCTATGATTCGCCCTCCATCTTCAAGTATCTTTTTAACAATTCTTGAAGGCGTCTTGTTGTCGAGAATGTCAGAGACATCTTCAATTCTCTCGCCTATTTTTTTGATATCTATATTCATTTCTTTCAATTTCTGCGCGATTACAATCAAGCCATATTGTCGCTGCATCTCATACTCGATTACCTTTACTAGCTGATCGAGCTGCTGCACACCCTTGACCTCAACCACAGCACCGTCGTGCACCGAGATGTTAATGTCTTGCCTGATGCTGCCAAGCCCCCGTGCGACCCGCTTGCTTGCCCGAAGGAGCCTGCCCAGCGTGAGGGCAACCTGCATGATTTCGCTAGGCCTGCCCATCACTGGTTCAAGCGCAATTTCGACAAGTGGCACACCTAGTCTGTCAAGGCCGAACTTTCGGAACGTCTTTTCATCCCCTATTAATCTAGCCGCGTCTTCTTCAAGACAGATGCTCTGAACTCCGACCTGCTTGCCTGCAATGTCAAGATAGCCGCCAGATGCAACAAGCATCGTACGCTGAAAACCGGTGGTATTTGAGCCGTCTATCACTATCTTACGCATGACATGAATCTCATCCATAATCCTAGAGTGGAGAGCAAGTGAAAATATCAGCGCAGTCTCAAGTGCTTCTTTGTTGACATCATGTGGAGGTTCCTCGTCAGCCTCCACAAGGCAGCAAGAACCAAGAGCACCATGATATTCAACAGTGTGCATTTTGGAAAACTCAAACATTGCTGCTGGGTCATAGACTCCAAGTTCACTTTGGGTTGGCCGCAGCCTGCGTACAAACGAACTATCATATTTTTTGGCATCTTCGCAGCTGCAGTTGCAGAACAGCTTGCTCCTTGTGGCTAGCTGCTGATGTATTTCAAAGCCGACCTTCAGGTTCAAATATGTAGGATCTAGAGGAGATGCCAACGGCTAGAAATTCCCCTAACAGACGTATTAAGCCTTACCAGTTCTGTAAAGCGTTATTAAGAAAGCTCAATTTTCTTGCATTTCCATTCAGGATTAGTGGTTTTCCGGCACCGCATTCATATACCTCCGCTTCACTTGCGAATCCTTTTGTACAGTGGAAGCAAGTCCGCCAGCCCTATGAGACAAGCTAAAACATCTTTCAAAGTCTGAGAAAGATGCCTGATATGACACTGAATACACTCCTCTGTTGTAACCCCTCGCGGGAATTAATACCTGCCATCATATGAAAGGGTCTGTCATGTGATCTATACACATTATACTGTTTTCTAGAGCCTGTGATGTATGCATCTTGCAACAGCCTCAGGTCTCTCATTTATTACACTATCTTACGGCTTTGCTATTCAGCATACAATGGAATAGTTGCTTTACTCAAATAATCTATCTACGTTTATTATGTTATTGGGATCATTTCTGAAATTTCATTTGCAAGGTTTTCTTGCATTATTTTTTTCGCAGCTTCAACCTCCTCGCTGTTTGCCAGTGCCCACATTGCCTTGACCGTTGCAGTCTCCGATATCATATCCGATAGAGGTATCACGCCTATATCAAGTAAGTCTCTGCCAGTATCATAGACTGTCATACTT
>JBKPNF010000056.1:0-5197 GCA_046732455.1 Thermoproteota archaeon
GCATACAAGGTCTTTGGAAAAGGTGATCCTATTTTGCTTATCAGTGGTAGTAATGCTGTTATGGATCAGTGGGATCCCACTATCCTAAGAGACCTCTCCTCAAATCACACAGTAATCATATTTGATCACCGTGGAGTTGGAAATACAACTGCTGGTACCAAACCTTTCTCAATGATCCAATTTGCAAATGATACGGCTGGTTTGTTAGATGCACTGAAAATACAAAAAGCAGATGTCCTTGGGTATTCTATGGGTTCCTTTGTAGCTCAAGAACTTGCACTTTTACATCCAGAAAAACTTAACAGGCTTATTCTTTATGCCGCATCATGTGGTGGAGAACAAGCTATACCAGAAAGCCCAGATGTTGCACAAATTTTTTCTGATGTCGCAAATAACCGTTTACAGGATATAACAAAATTTCTTTCTGTCATATTTCCACAATCATGGATCCAATCACATCCTAATAATTTAGCCCCCCCACAATCCACAGAAATTGTACCAAATGATACAAAAATTCAGCAGGACAATGTTGTTAAAGAGTGGTTTGCAACTAATTGGAGCGGTGTTTGCAATGAACTTTCAAAAGTAAACATACCAACTTTGCTTGTAGCAGGTACTGAAGATGTTGCTGTGCCTACGAATAATTCTTTAATTATTGCACAAAAAATTCCAGGAGCATGGCTCGTGCAATTTAGAGGAGCTGGACATGGACTAATGTATCAGTATCCTGAGGAACTCAGCACTGTACTACAAACATTTCTTACAACAACCGAGCAGGCTAGTAATGCGACTTCCACTGCCACAGCGGCCGCTCCTAGTACTAACACTACCACAACTAGTACCACTTCGGCACCGACTCTGAATTCGACATCAACTTAATACGAAGCAGGCTAATTGAATGAGAAACACGATAAGTGCTGTAAATGCCAAGACTAAGTTTGTTGAAACTGGTGGCAGAAAAATTGCTTATCGTTCGATCGGTAGTGGTCAGCCTATTATTCTGGTCAATCGATTTCGAGGAAATTTGGATTCGTGGGATCCAGCTTTTCTTGACGCTTTAGCTTCAACATACAATGTCATCACTATCGATTACAGCGGCATTGGATTGTCAACAGGAGAATGTACAACCGACGTGTATGAAATGGCAAAAGATGTCAAAGATACTGCTGAAGCTTTAAGATTGACAAAAATCATAATGGCTGGATGGTCGTTGGGCGGAATGGTTGCACAAGCTGTGATAACTCAGTATCCCGAACTGGTCAGTCATGCTATTTTAATTGGAACGTCTCCTCCTATTAAGAGCAATGGTGTGTCAGAAAATCTGTTCTGGGAGAGAGCACTCAAGCCCGTTACGAATTTGGACGACGGAACAGTTCTCTTCTTTGAACCTCAATCAGAATCAAGCAAGAATGCCGCGAAATTGTCCTTTGGAAGAATAGCAAAGCGGACAGAAGACTTGGACAATCCAGTATCAAATCAATGTTATAGCAACCAGCAAAAGGCAATTGACGAGTTTCGTGAAGATAAGAACGGTGCCTTAGCAAAACTTGAAAGTTCTAAAATTCCTATTTTAGTCTTCATGGGAGATCATGATATCGGTTTCCCCGTAGAAGACTGGTACCGCTTGGTAGGAAAGCTTCCGTCAACTCAATTAATTGTAATGCCACAAGCCGGCCATGGACCTCAACATCAATACCCTGATCTCGCGGTAAAGTATATTGCCTCTTTTATCGAAAATTCGAAAGAACCATCAAACAGAGGACTGGCCTATGACTGAAGTCGGAACTAGAGACATTCCGCCGTTGAACTGGGACGTTTTCATGACGCCCGGCATACCCATTGTCACCAGTGATATGCCTCCTGTTTCTCTTGCCTTCTCTTCTTTGTTACCGACTTCTTCTTATTTTTGGCCTTAGCTGTAATAATAACAAATATTGCGGAATTGCCATCATTGATGCGAGAGGTTTCATTGATTTTGAGTTCTTTGCTATGTGCTTGAATTGACATGAAGACTTCTGCGCAGGCATTTTTGATGGCTACTGCCATTTAGCAAAAGGCTAGAATGCGTGGATTGTTTGGACACAAGATTGAGAAGGATTACACCCTTTTCTTATTATACACAAACGCGGAATTCTGCACTTAGAAATCATTACAATATATACTATCTAGTTCTAACACACAGAAACGCATTTGTCACTTGAAATCTAGAGAAGAAATATGGAAGACGAAGCGCAGAAATCTCATCAGGTAAGAAAAGACAGTGCAGCCACTTCTCCAGCCGAGAAAATTTCGTCGCCAGACAGTACACACGGTCTAAATAACGAGCCAACGGATGAAAGAGTATGTCCTGAGGGTGAGCATGAACATCATCAGCCTGCACAATCCAAAATGACTACGACATTAACCGGTGCGACTTCTTCAATGACTCCTGCATCATTAAATTGCAATGTCAATGTTCAATTTGATCCAGCAACTCCACAAGCAGGCAAACCAACTCACTTAAGCTTGATAGTAACCGAGCAAAAAGTTGGAGAACCGATAAAGGATTTTGATATCATACATGACAAACTTATGCACTTGATAATAGTCAACAGAGAAGATCTCTCATATTTTGCTCAGATCCATCCAAAGCTGGACGATGAGACTGGTATTTTCCATATCGCCCACACATTTCAAAAAGCAGGTAAGTACAAAATGTGGATAGATGTTAAACCTAAAGGCGGAATACAAGTCCTGACAGCGTTTGCTTTCAATGTTGAAGGTCGACCAGTTCTTACCCCTGCTACTATTGTACCTGACACGACGTCCATGAAAAAAGTGGTTGTCACTGATGGACAGAGCTACCAAGTTACGTTAGATTTTCAACCAAAGCCTCTAATTGCCAGGACCAGTGTCAAAATGACTTTTGAAATCAAAGATGCAGATAACAAACCAATCAGCAATATAGAGCCCTTAATGGCTGCTGGAGGTCATTGCGTTATTATTGATGCTGATAGTCATGACTTCCTCCATGTTCATCCTGTTGAAGAAGTTGGTGGTGGTGGTGATGATGATGTTGCCCACAGGGTGCTACTGACAAGACTTGCAAGTTGGCGAGGAGGTCCATCTATTTCTTTTATGACAAATTTTCCAAAACCAGGGTTGTACAGGGCGTGGGGACAATTCCAGCATGAAGGAAGACCGCTCACAGCAGATTTTACATTTGATGTACTCCAGGAATAAGCACGCATCTATATAGATTATTTTGCTGCTTTAAATGAATGGTCTGAACCAGCAATTGCTACCATTATCTTTTTTGGAAAACTTTCAATGTGGTTCGTTTTTTGTCGTTGACAAAGACAATCTAATAATATTCGGTAATAAAGACCTTATTACTAGGAATCAACCCTTTTTAGATGTCACTCAATTTTTGAGCATCCCAAGTATTTTTTCGATATCACCAATATGCTCTCTATATATAGAGATTTCCCCCAACTAGGCGAATATTTTTGCTGTTATTTTCTTGTTGTTCTGCCAAGTGT
The DNA here is from genome assembly GCA_046732455.1 of Thermoproteota archaeon. Lineage (GTDB taxonomy): Archaea > Thermoproteota > Nitrososphaeria > Nitrososphaerales > Nitrososphaeraceae > Nitrososphaera. The sequence goes on from JBKPNF010000056.1 coordinate 3,522, forward strand.
TGAGACATCTATCTCCTAGGTGACTATGCTATAACGGAATAACGGTAAATAATTTATTCCACTCTATGTTAAATCATATTTGGGTCTAAATCACGAATATCCCGGATAAGAACAATGCAAAACATAATCAACACCAAAGTGAAAGTATCACCTTTAGATTAGACAGCACTATTTTAAATAAACTGCATCATGAATCAGAGCAAAAAGATATCAGTGTCAATACATTAGTAAGTCATATCATAAGAAGCCATATTGATTGGCATTCTAATGCAGCAAAAGCTGGATTTGTTACTGTAAGGAAGGGGCTGCTAAGTAACCTCATAAATAGGCTCCCAGAGAAAGAGATATCTTCCATTGCAGAAAATATAGCGAAGAATGAAACCAAAGATTTTGTACTGCTACTAAGAAATGAATACAATATTGAATCGGCTCTAGATGTGATCGAAACATGGATTAAAATATCAGGCTACCCATATAGACATGAAGTCAATTACACCCAACACGCATATGTAATACAGCATGATATGGGGAAGAATTGGTCTCTATATCTGGCAGAACTATATAGATTTTTGTTTGAGGAATTTGGATTAAAAAAAGTAGAGTTTGACTTAAACCATAACACATTGGATTTCGTTGTTGATACCGAAAGATGACACATACATGTGTGAAACTCATTGGTGTAGGTTTACCTTGCGTATTCATCAGGAATTGAAAATCAAACAAACAAACAATAAACTCAAGATTTTCTATCAAGTTAAATTCAGTCATTCATTAAGAAGTAATAATAAATAACATATTACTAATCATTTAGCTGATAACAATGAGTTATAGTTCTTGGGCCAGATAAATGTGAAATCGACTCTTTGTTCGTGTCAATGTATTTAAAAACTCTGCTCCCTGAACACGTAGACAGTTTGACACTCGTATGTTAATTTCAAAGATTATAATCGAATAAATTTCTATTTGACTCGAAATGCACTATGTTTTGTGATGCTGTTGCTCTAGAGGGTACAATGCAAGGCAATGTACTCATCAGACTATTATAGTAATCATATAGTGTGAATTAGGAGAGATATGTCGGATATCATAACAAACTGGGAGGACATAATTCACAAGAACGCCAGAACAAGCGATGATGGAGATGCTGGCAACATAGTTGAAGTCGAAGAAGACACCCTGACTCTTGAAAGAGGACCTACAGCAGAGTACGTGATTCCAAAATCAAAGGTAGGAGGATTTGATGGCTCAGAAGTATCTTTAGCTATTTCGTTGAAAGACCTAAATAATCAGTACAGAAAGAAGTAGAAAAAGTGGGCGGCAGAGGCGTATTAGGAGAAGCCAAGCGATTCTACCATAACCTCTAGCCTATGCCAGGTGATACACACATGACCAAAATCAGCAACAACAACAGCAGCAATAATGATCTAGCAACACACAGACCGTTCGGTCTGACAATATTGGCAGTTCTTTTTCTAATAGCTGGATCCTTTACCTTGGTTGATGGGATAACAACACTTGAAACAGCACTTGCACAGGCAAGTGGGCCAATTTTAACAGATTTAGAAGTCTTATTCATACCCCTTGCTGTTGAAATTCTGTGTATTGCGTCGTTTGTTGTAGCATTAGGTCTGTTTACGGTAAAAAGCTGGTGGGTTTGGCTCGTTGCAGTTGTGTTG
>JBKPNF010000057.1:0-2419 GCA_046732455.1 Thermoproteota archaeon
CGTCCTGTCACAGTCTTAACGGTTATAGTGAGCTGGTCGCCATAACGCTCTATGCTGAAGTCATCTTTCTCGGTAAAGGGTACCTGCACAGTCATATTTATCGCAGTTCCCTCCTTTACAAACAGATATGGTTCACCGTGATAGAATATCTTGGACGGGTCATCACTGCCAAAGAGCATTTCACCGTGTCTGCGCAGCATATCTATGCCACGAAGCTCAGTGCCATAGAGCTGTGCCTCTCTTACAGGCAAAGGATAGAAATTTGCCTTTGCTTCCTCCACCTTTGACCTCTGGAAGCTTGCCCATTTTGCATAGTAGTCATCTGATGAGCTGGCCATTATTTTGTTTATTACTGCCATATCGACATTAATGCCATAGAGGCTTGTCGACATGAGTACACGCTTGGCATTTTCGATGCTGAATGTGTCAGGGTTTGCAACCAGTCTAACAGAGGTCTTATCGTTGTTATTGATAATGTCGGAAAGTGCATCGAGCCTGTCGAGCAGGTCCATTTCACTCTGTATGACATCCTTGGTGGGTGTCGGGAACTTGGCAAGCGGTTGGAAGACCTTGGCAAACCCACTAAAGAGGCCTGCAAGCCCTGACAGCTTGCGACCGACGCTGCCTACAAGCTTGGGAAAATACAGATATCGTAGCGCTTCGCCGGAGGCTGGCATATCAAGCACCACTGCATCAAATGTTTTTGCATGGTCGACTTCTTCTATCTTCAATAGCGAAAATAATTGAGTCATACCAGGCAGCATAGCAATCTCATAGGCAAGTGTTTCATCTATCCCTTTGGAAGAAAATAGGGCTGCAGTATATGAGAGTATAGTATTATACTGTCGGCTCATTTCAGTGACAGGGTCTATTTGCAATGCAGTCAACTTCGGCAGCACCTGTTTTGGCTCGTGGCCGACATTGGGCATCACGAAAGCATCGCTCAGTGTATGCGCCGGATCTGCCGAGATCACAAGCGTCTCATAGTTACGCTCGGCCATCTTGATTGCAGTTGCGCAGGAAGTTACTGTCTTGCCAGTGCCACCCTTGCCAGTGTAGATTATCAGTCTCAACAAAATAAAAAATGGAATACAAGCCAATAAAAGACTTTAGAATGTAGATATATGCAGTACGCGATGCTCATATCTGGATCCACATCTTATCTTAATATACTGGTTGAACGCAAAATAATGAACCATTTGAAGCAATCAACTTTTTCAATGAAATGTTATAAATAGAATGAATGGAAGCTGTAATAAAATGCCGTTTGTTGTTGTCGACGAGGGCGTATCTATTTACGTTGAAGACATAGGCAGCGAAAGTGGGGCCAAAGATGTTCTCAAACCTGTATTATTTATTCACGGATGGCCATTGAGTCACAAGACGTTTGAATACCAATTCATGGCATTGCATAAGAGTGGTTACCGCTGCATCAGTATTGATCTCAGAGGCTTTGGACGCTCAGATAAGCCTTGGACCAGCTACAACTATGATGTATTTGCTGATGACATAAAGCAAGTCATTTCTGCGCTTAACTTACAGGGAGTAACTATAGTAGGATTTTCAATGGGAGGTGCAATAGTGATGCATTATATAGCAAAGTACTTTTCAGAACTGGTTTCAAAAGTAGTATTGATGAGTGCGGCTGCACCTTGTTTTACCAAGAGAGAGGATTATCCGTATGGACTTGAAAAATCAGCTTGCAACGATCTCATCATGCAGTCAAAGCAAGACAGGCCAAAGATGGTTTCTGACTTTGCCAAGATATTCTTTAAGAGTGAGAACTCCCAAAGCAATGAGATGTTAAAGTGGTTATTCTCAATAAATATGGAAGTATCTCCATTTGCAACTGTAAGGTGCCTAGAAGAATTACGAGACGCAGATCTTAGAAATGATATGCAGGTAGTGAATCAAAGAAACCTGCCAGTAGCAATATTTCATGGCACACATGACAAGATATGTCCATTTGATTTTGCAAAAGTAATGAGTCAAGGAATCAAAGGCTCTAGACTGATCGAATTCAATGAAAGTGGCCAGGGTCTGAACATCGAAGAGAAAGATAAAACAAATGAAGAACTAATGAAGTTTATCGGATAGCAGCGCGTTAGCAGAGAGGTACCTAAATGGTAGAGCAATACATGTTTGCAAATTATCAAAAAGTATCGGCATCTATATATTTTATAAAAACTCTTGTTAACACAGCGTACTAAAAATTATAGTACACTAAAGAAAATTCACATTGCGAATTTTGGAACTGCATCACATGATGCCATACTAATACTAAATAGATCCTCTATAGTACCCCAAAAAAAGTTTACAAATTAATGAGAAAGAAAAAAGAAAAAAGACTAACTGACATATGCACGCTCTGCATGCTGCGTAATGTCTAGCCCAATGTCTTCTTCTTCCTCTCTTACCT
>JBKPNF010000058.1:0-3062 GCA_046732455.1 Thermoproteota archaeon
CAATTGGTCACTAAGACATGGAGACATGTATGCATCCAAGGATTCACAACAAGGAAAAGTCGTAGCTTCGCAAGATTCTGCAGACTATGTTTCCGGTCTGATTGCAAAAATTGGAGCAACAGACCCTCTAAAGGTTACGCAATTTGCAGTTCCTCGTATGATTAAAGCTGTTGACTACCTTGCCAAGCGGGACATCGACGGCGATGGCTTACTAGAGCAACGGCATAACGAAGACTGGATGGATACAGCGCTTCGAGCAGGCAAGATAGTATACAGCCAGGCATGGTGGATAGTCGCTCTAAATGATCTTTCTATTCTGCTATCAAACCTAAGGCAAGATGCCGAAGCAAATAGAATGAGACAATTAAGAGACAGGGCAATGGACGCCGTAGAGCAGAAAATGTGGTCTCAGAAGGATGGTTGCTATATGAATTTGCAAGAAACGCATAAGGGCGACTTACGTGAAACACTTACCGAAGATACATCTTTTTATTTGGCAGCGATGACTGCTGACACAGAGCAAAACAACTTAAGGATGTTGCAAAAAGAAGCTCTTGCCAATCAACAACCACCTAAACCTCTTGACTCCAGACTTGCTCGCAGAGCATCAAGCACCCTTGAAGCCATAAAGAGCAGAATGTGGAAGGGAAAGTGGCCTCTGGTCACAGAAGGCTTTTTGGAAGAAACGGGCCCGTGGACACTCAAACCGTTTGAATATCACAATCAGACCTGCTGGCCTTGGATTGCAGCAGTGGAGATGCTAGCAAGAGCAAGATTCGATAGAATTGAGGATTGCGATACCATGCTCTCTTCCTTTACGTCGCAAGCAGGGAACCCTGAATCGATTGCATTCTACGAATGGATAGATCCTAACACAGAGCAGGGACACGGTTCATTTCCATTTAGGACAGGGATATCGACTATGAGAGTATTGCTTACAGGATTCCTCTTCAAAGTAATGAGAGAGTACTCTCCTTCCTCATCATCACTACAGCAATTTCTTGATGATGTCAGTCGAAAGAAAAGTATATCAGAAGGCAAAAGTGCAGCCTAACTGACTGACTGAATTGCCATGTAAAATATTATTTTCACATTGTGTTGCTAGTTAGTTTTTTAATCATGCAACTCTTGCCCTAAGATCAAGCAAATTAAACTTCTGAATGAAAGCCTCAACTCTCTCTTTGGTAACGAGTTTCGATTAAGAAGATATGAATGATTCAGCCCTAGGGTTAGAAAAATCTAGATAATGGGACTTGTAAGTGTTGGAGTAAGACAAATGTGGGGTATAGTAGCGCGTAGAGCTCTTGGTAATTACTACTACCGGGGCGAGCATTAGTTGCAAAACAGGAACCAATGTCGACGGACATGAATTTCAGTATGTCCCGTTAAAATCGGGCCTGCCATATTTTCGCATCGATGCTTTGGAGTGGACTTCTTATATCTCGGCTTGGCGAGCTAAAGGAGTCTCTTCCTTAGAGAGAGAAAATGTCCTAGGGTCCAGTAAGTCAAATTCCTTAAGAAAGTCATCTAACTTTTCGTCTGCCCAAGTGCTTAAATCTACCTCGCCTTTTCTAATTTTATCCAAATTATTAATCGCTTTCTTAAATCGTTCTACACTCATTACTAATCCATAGTAGTCTTTTACTCTTTCTAGTGTGGTCTTATAATGGTCTTTATATCCTGATGCTGTAGCATCAGATATTAACGCTACATCATATCCTATGTTAAATCCATCTCTTAATGATGTCTCTACACAAATTGAGGTGTCGATTCCAGTAAAAACTAGTAGGTTAACGCCAAGGCTCTGAAGCCAGACCCTGAATTCTGTATCCTGGAAAGCAGAGTCTCTTCGTTTGATAACGACTGGATCATGCTCTTTGGGCTTTAGCTCGTCAATCGTAACTCCATCCCAAGTGCCTCTGATACAGATCGGAAACTTCAGTCGCTCTTGCCTTGATTTTGGTAGAAAGTTATGGATTCTTGTCAAAACATCAATTCCACTAGCCTCCTTTACTGCTTCGGTATAAAAGATAGGAATTTCCATACTCCTGCAGAATTCGATGAGATCCTTCAGCTTTGGTATTATCTCTCTGTAATTGGAGGTGTTCATCCCCAACTTGTCGTAGGAGCCACCTTTGGCTACAAAACCATTCTGCATATCTACAACGACTAAAGCAGGCGAAACTGTACGCCCTGAGGGAAGAGTGGTCTGAAACATTTTAATTTGATTTTTACACTCCGAACGATATAAGGTTACCTCTGTCCTTCCTGCCTTGTCAAGATGCTTTGCAGTAGCTTGATCTTGATTGGCACTTATGAAAAAAGGTTAGATTAACTGTTGAAGTTGCAAGCGATGATCCAAGTATCCAAATGGTAGAAATGTTGGATCTGGCACTATTACTCATTATCCTCACTGAGTTGAAGAGGCTAGCTATCAAGGAACATTAATGACAGCAGCAGAAGAAGGTGAGCAGTTCATGTGGTGGGCTCATGAGAAAAGCAAGGTGGTAGAAGGAGGAAAAATCAAAGGGATGGTGATGGTATCTGGTTTTACAAATTCTCAAAAGTTATCATGGATGAATATAGGCTCCTTATGATACTAGAATCAGAATTTGATCCAGCTGCTTAGCAGTTAAAAGCAACTGCCTATGAGTGGATATAGAGAAGAGACATACACGCTGCTAATTTGCTTATCGTCGGCGGCCTTTGAATATATATATACATTTTAGTTAATTCAGTTGCATCTGGCTGCTTTAGGGAGTGAAAAGCTCTTGTTTGTTCTCTCACACTAATGCATACATCAAGATGTAGTAAGGGTCTCTGTAAGTTCAAACAGCTTTTTCCCTTTTTGAGCAAGCTCTTTTTTCTGGTTATGTTTAAGAGTATTATAGTTTCCCCCATGATAGCAACTGAGGCCTTTGACGTTGCCACCTTCTGTTTTTGGTGGTAAAGATGCCTCATAATTTATCAATTCTGTAGCTCTGCCGTCTCCCCCAAATAGAAAGAAATAGCCCATCTCTACAATGGCGGTAACTCCAACTCTTCCTTCTTTTCTCGCACGC
>JBKPNF010000059.1:0-7815 GCA_046732455.1 Thermoproteota archaeon
CAATTCTGCCTTGTGCAATTCTTGCACTTGAGGTCAGCATGATCCTATATGCATCTGACCTTGACTCTACAATGTAGCCAATCTGCGATGACAATATTGTAGATAAAAGGGATGCAAGAGTGTTGTTCACCTTCGATCCGAAAGCACAATGCATTACAAGCATGTTGCGCGAAGTATAGCTTTCAATCACAATGTTCTTTGAATCGGGTATCACCTTAAGCACCTTCAGTGTGCTGTCCATTATAGGTGTGGATAGCTTCATCCGACCAGTTGCCGCTTGGTTGCGTACTACTCCTACCTCTTCGGCAGTCTTGAAATCAACTGGGATCATTTCGCCGACCCAGTAGGGAATGTTAATCGCAGCCCCGCGTAAGGGCTCAACGTTTACGACTAGCCGGGCTTCATCGACAGACAGTATGCGCCACTGCGATCCCTTGAGCACAAAGACATTGCCTTTTTCGCCATAATCACCTACAAACTGCTGATCAAGCGTGCCTATCCTACGCTTACTTATCGAATCAATGACTTCAAACTTCAGAACATAAGGTATCATCGAGACATTCTCGAAGTAGTACTTGTACGCCTTTATCTTGCGGGTATAGGTACGGGCTTCGCGTTCGTACTTGATAACGCCATGGCCGGCCAGTATGTCAAGGCAGCTTTCAACATCAAAGAGGCGGATATTTCTGAAAGGATAAGCCTGCGTTATGATGTCGTATGCGTCGTCCACATTAACGGGTTCACGACTCTGCATTGCAAGTCCAACTAGATGGTGCGCCATCACATCAAGCGCTCCTTCATGTATCTTTTGCTCCTCAATCGAGCCTTTTTTCATGCGGTGAATTATTGCAAGTGACTCTATCTCTTCGTCAGGGCTGTTAGTCACAATCAGGCCCTTTGCAAAGCTTCTTTGGTTGTGCCTGCTCCTGCCAATCCTTTGCATCAATTTTGAAACTTGCCGAGGAGATCCATAGTGAATAACAAGATCCACTGAACCAATGTCAAGACCCAGCTCAAGGGAGCTTGTGCATACAACAATGCCTGCCATGCCAGACCGGAGTGTGTGCTCTGTCTCTTCACGCATTTCCTTTGAAAGCGAGCCGTGGTGGACATCCACTTTTATATCACCCTGGTTCTTCAGGATTGTGCCGAGGTATTCCGCCTCATCCCTTGTATTTGTAAAAAATAGGATTGTGCCCTCGATCTTGTTAGTCTTGACATATTCGGTAACAAAGTGGGCAACATTGTTCAGTGATCCCTTTACAAACCTGACGTCAATGTCATAGCCGCGACTTGCGGTATCAACAAGCACCGCGCTGCGCCTGTCAGAGCCGCAAATAAACTGGGCTGCCTGTTTTAGATTTCCTACCGTGGCAGAAAGACCTATCCTCGTGACGGGCTGCGATGATATGGCCTGCAGCCGCTCAAGACTTATTGAAAGGTGAGCGCCGCGCTCATTAGCCACCAGCTCGTGCACTTCGTCTACGATTGCCCACTGTAGGCCCTTTAGAGCTGTCAACATCTTATCACTTGTCAGAACTATTCCAAGGGACTCTGGTGTTGTTATCAACACATCAGGAGGGTTTTCAACTATCTTCTTCCTTGCCAAAGCGGTAGTGTCGCCGTGCCGGATTTCAATCCTTAGGCCTTCTGACTGCGCATATCGCATGATACGGCGAAAGACGTCATTATTAAGAGCGCGCAGGGGTGTGATGTATATTGCCCTTATTGTCCGGGTGCTATGCTCTTGGTGGGCAAGCATAGTAAACACGGGCAAGACGGCCGCTTCAGTCTTGCCAGAGCCCGTAGGAGCGACCAGCAAGCAGTTTATCTTCCTTGAAGTGACCGGCAGTGCCTTGCGCTGTATCGTCGTTAGAGAGGAAAATCCCTCTTTTTTGAATTTATCTTTAACAATATCTTCTATATGTTCTGCATGATGATAGTGGTCGTTGTCACTTTTCAGTGTCTGCAGCTGTTCCGGTGCGCTGCTGTTGTTGTTCTCGTTTTGCTTTTGCGCTTGATCTTTCATAAACCATCACCGCGAATAGGCCGGCAATGAACAGCCCTATGGCAACCATGACGTACGAGTCAAAGTTTGCAATTACTTCTCCCGCCATTGGAGACTAAGGTCATTATACGCTCAATAAATATATTCGTATATTATTTGACCAATGGTGCTAGGGTGAACAAAACTAGCCCGTAGATAGGCATACAATGGTCGTCCATGCTCCGTGAACAAGAAGAACACCTTTTGATGAAGGACTTGCCAAAGCTGGCGACGTCTATTGCCTGCCTGTAGATAAACAAGGCAATATCAGGATAATATCAGTAGACTAAACCTTACTTTTTCTCAACTTAACTTAGTTGAGGTTCTCTTCCCTCGAAGTGCTTCCGGATAGGCTCTATTATCTTATTGACATAAGTTGCAGTTGAGTTCTTCAAATCCATCGGGTGGATCTTTTTTGTGACAAAATCATACTCTAAATCCTTGTAACTTCTATATGTGAGGCTACCACCGTATTTAGTAGGCCGCTCAATTACAAATTCGTCAAACTCATGGAACACTACGTAGTGCACCAGCTCCAGAATTGGGTTATCTGCTGCAACTCCTATAGGGCAAAATGCCTTGCCTATTTTGTACCGGATCACCTTTTCATCATCGTGGATAAGGAGCCCACTTGCAGGATTGCTCTTGCTCATTTTGCTCGCCATCCTTGTGTCTTCAGCATTTTCAGGAGTCAGAATGCCTGGCCGTTCCTTAAAGGGGCTGATTCTCAAAGGTTCTGACAGACCGGGCAATAAATGATGATGCACTAGTACTGGAACCTTCCAGCCAAGCTTGGGAAAGATCTCCCTGACGAGCATATGGATCTTTCGCTGGTCCATGCCGGCGTGCACAATGTCAAGATCAAGTGCCTTTATGTCGACTGATTGCATTGGAGGATACAGCAGTTGTGACAAGTCAAGATTCTTTTCAGCCTCGCTTCTACCCATTATAGTAAGAGATCTCATTGTCCTTGCAAGTGTCATGTGTTTTGAGAAGCGAACAAAGTTCTCCCAGTAATCTTGAGTTTTCTTGTAGAGGTCGCTTCCAAGCACGATGTTGACGCCAGGGCAGAAGAATTTGAATGCCTCGGTGTAGTATTGCGAGACTTTCTTTATCTTGTCCCAGTCACCGCCCATCTTATCATTGATGTACGTATGCCAGTCAGCTAGAAAGACAGTAGTGTTAATGCCGGCCTTCATAAAGTCGTTTATCTTGAAGCCAGTCATGACAAGGCTACCGATGTGTAGCATGCCCGATATTTCCAAGCCGATATAGTGTCTGGGGTGGGTCTTGGTTTCCATCAGTGCATGCAGCTCGTCTGCTGTGACAACCTCCTCTGTGGGCTCACGCATTATGAATGCCAGTCTATCATTGACATCCATTGTTGTAAGAGAAGTGCGACTGACACACTTCTATAAACCTTATACCGGGGCACAGATGCTAGTAGAGATAACCTTCTAAGAAGGTTCACCAATCCAAATAAACAAGGGTAATGAATCGCTATCCAAACAGTACAAACAGGACAAGTTGGTTAATACTGCTCTGCTTGCCCCTTGTATACGGAATAAGTTGCAGCGTGCTGTGCGCAAGCGCACAAGTGAGCGTCTTGCAGTAGATGCAAAAATTCCTTGCTGCTCCTTCTACGTTTCTCGAAAAATCCTCAACCCCCTTTATATTCTATTTTGGTTGATAGTAGACGTGGCAAAATATTATTATTACCTGCTTGGCGTTGCAGCAGCACTCGCCTTTATTATAGTTGCTAGTTTACTGCCATCATCGTTTGCTCAGCAAGACAATGCTACACAGCTGAACAGTACAAGCACTAATGCTCCTGTGCTTCAGCAAGTATCTGAGAAGGGCATCTACCTGGTAGAGCTAAAATGGCCTCAGGCCGTTGCTGATGCTGAGGATGCCTTGCAGGTAGAAATGGTATTCAATAATGCCAGCGCCCCACCGCCTACTAGCGATACAATCCCTCAAAAAGAGGACAACTTAACTGATTCAGGTATTGAAGATGCACAGACTGTTCCCGAGACCCTTGGAGGCGAACCTATGCAGGTAGAAAGCTACGACATGGCAATTTTTACTCCTGATGGCAAAAAATTATGGGAGAAGCTTGACCAGCCCGTGCAAGGAGGAAGAGCAACACAGAGGATTGATCTTGATAGTAACTACACAGGTCCAGTCGCTATAGATATAAGCGATATCAGGCCAGGTGGGGGTGGGAACCAAACCGCTACCGCAGGTGACACGACAGACTCAGTGAAATTTAATGTTACAATGGTACCTGAATTTCCGATTGCAACAGTACTGCTTGCTATTGGGATTATTATAGTCACCATCGTTGTTCGGGGACATAGGCAGCGGCTTATATAAGATTAATCTGAAATGGATAAAAATTGCACGTTCCCAATTCTTTGTGTATGAGCGATATCATTTCATGGGACAAGGCAATTGGCAAGAAGGTGAGATCAAGTGACGACAAAGACCTGGGTAAGGTTGAAAGCATAACCCTAGATTACATTCAGACAAAGGAGGGCATGGTATCAAAGACCTATTACTTTATCCCAAAATACCATCTGAGCGGATACGATGGCGATAAACTATGGGTTTCGCTTACAAAGGATGAAGTGAAAGCAAAGTTTGAAAGGGAAAGCGCGCCGGAGCCATCCGAATGGGAGACGCAGGAATATACAGAGCGCAGGTCAACTATTACGCAACAGCACCCAGACTTTGCCACGAACGTCCCAGCGTACAAGCCTCCGTCAGACATGGTTCAGCTGTCATGGGATAAGATCATTGGCAAGAAGGTAAGATCAAGTGATAAGAAAGACCTCGGCGACGTAGAAAGCGTTGCAACCGAATATATCGAGGTCAAAGAGGGAATGGTGAGCAAAAAACATTACTTCATCCCCAAGTACTACATTCAAGGCTTTGATGGCGACACCTTGTATACCTCGCTCACAAAGGAGGAGATCAAAGATCGCTTTGAGCGCGATAGCCCACCATCGCCTTCAGAGTCGCAAACTCCAGAATACCAAGAGCGGATACGCCAAGTAGAGTCTGTGCATCCACAATTTGTTCACGGTGTGCCCTTGATGGCAAAAGAACCATCAACTGAGATTTCAGTTGACTACTCTGGGACAACTTACAACATCCCGTGGGATCAGCTGATCCACAAGCATGCTAGGACAACCGATAGTGTAGAGATAGGATACGTTGAAAGGATTGGCAATGAGTTCATTGTAGTAAGAGAGGGTGTATCAAATGTCCATATCTATTATATTCCCAAGACGTATATCCGCGATTACGACGGAAGCCAGCTATGGATAGATGCGCCCAGCGGCCTTGTCAGATCCAAGTTTGAGAGGGAGACAGAACCTCCAGTTGAGGAGCTTAGGGCCAGGGCAATAGAAGCCCCGCGTTATAGAAGGGTCGAGCCGCAAATGCAGCGCAAAGAAGAAGCCGATACAATTACAGTAGAAACTGACATAGACCTAGAGCAGGACAGTGCGGAAAAAAGATAGGGCATACCTGACTTGCTCTATCTTTTACAGTACTTTTATTACTGACGCGTAATGGCCAAGCCACTCTCTGTGCTTCTTGTAATCAGGATCAGCTTCCTTTACCAGCTGCCAGAATTGGCAGGAGTGGTCAAACTCTATCAGGTGCATAAGCTCGTGGATTATAACATAGTCAATGACGTCGTGTGGGGCTGCTGCTAGCAGAAGGTTGAAATGCAGATTCCCGTTTTTTGAGCAGCTGGCCCACCTCGACTTTTGACTCTTTATCAATACTTTTTTGTACTCGACTTCAAATCTACGGGCAAGCACTGGAAGGCGGTCTGCAATTATTCTGGCAGTCTGCTGCTTGTACCATTCGTGTATATGCTGCTTGTGTCTGCGAATATCAGTAACATGGAAGGTTACCAGTTTAATGGTGTCACTTATCACAGTTGAGGGCAGCCTGTCCTTTACTACACGGAATCGATACTTGCTGCCGAGAAAATAAATGGTGTGAGGCTCGAATCCTCCGCAGCGCTCCCGTAATTTGCTATAATATCGAGAGGTTTTAAGTATCCAGTTACGTTTTGAAGCAACAAAGCTCTCAAGCTCTTCGATATTGTAGTTCATTGGCACCATTGCCCTCACGCCATTGATGCCAGATACGAGTCGCAACCTTTTTGTCCTCTTATTTGGCCAGATGTCAATTCTAATGGTAGAGTAGTCAGTAAAAACAAGAGACAGAAACAATCCACAAATTTAGCTTTGGCAGTTGTTAAAGAATTTTATGTAAGAAAAGAGACAAAATTTCTTGCTGTCTTTCCACAACTGTTGCGCAGATATAGAATAAATTTATGCAAGCTACCTTGCAGGTCAGCTACACTTGGCCTCAACTAGAGAATATAGGAGTATAGAACACTAGGAATGAGGATGTTAGTTCGTTACTAGAAACCACCCTCTGGCACCTTTGTTGTACAGTTCAACCAACCGCTTCTTCAATTTTTTTGTCGATCGAGAAGCAAATAGCAAATTTGGTTCTGTCATCTCTAGGGGTGTCGCGTTGGGTGTTGAAAAATGGGTGGTTTTGGTAATCACTAAAAAATGTTGAAGATACTTGTTGATTGTTTTGTGTTTTTGGTTTATTCTATTATCCTTTTCGGTCATAAGAGCGTCACTTTATGGATTATTCTGGAAGATGTCTTGACATTGTCGCTTTGTAAGGTTCGCTATTTTTGAGCTGCATTGTCCTTGATTAAATCTCAGAGGAGCTGCATTGGCTGTTCTCATTACAGTAATGCGATTATCGTCATCAGTCCTAACGCTACCACTATAGCAATTTGCACAACTGTCGTCTCATTCATCATTCACTTCTAAATCGTGGAATGGAAAGGAAGCCATTCTTTAAGGTTTTCTGCGATGAGGCTCAAAGTGAAATAATTTTTCCAGACTATACCTAACAATGTTCGGGGTTATATTCAATCCTCTCATTCACAGTAGACAGATGGTGAATAGTAGAGCGTGAGAATCATAACATTTTTTACTTCACCAAGCGACAGCGCTGCGTATACATTTTTTGCTGTATCGGTAGTAGGAGGCATAAAGAAAGAAGGCTTCAACAAGTATTTCATAAATTATTACATTTACTACTACTACCTGTGATAGCATAACAAAACATCATGATATTTTATAATACTAAATCACACCTGCTTTGCGAAGCTTTTGTGGCAGATAGGTCTCTGAGAGGTATTTGAAGCCGTGTTTGAAGAATGCATCAAGCTCGCACTTTTCCTTATTCTTTAGGAATATGTCAAGCTCCTTCTGCCACTTTTTGTCTTGGAACCAAGGTTTTTTCTTCATGTCGTTTGCCCTATTGATGTCTTCTTCTGATGCGGCAAGCCTTGCAACCTCGGGTATGTTGTACTCGTAAATGTCAGAGAACAGCATGCCAAGTATCTTGGCGTCGGGCGTGACGAGCCTGTGACTGTCATAGCTGAGTGACTCGCTGCCGATCTTGTATCGAAGCGCAATACCAAGGCCCCAGGGGTCGGCATCTGCAAAAACCACTACCGGCTTTTTCCACTCTTCGTTAAGTGCCTTAACCATCATTCTAGTTGCCCTATCTGGCTCACCCGAACCGGTCATCAGGATTGCATTGTGCTTCTGTATAAAGCCAGACTTGCGGATATTGTTTAGCACAGTATCTTTTTCCACTACCATTACAAAGTCGGCCTTGACGTCTACTATTTCAACATCCCGTATGTTGGT
>JBKPNF010000060.1:0-8032 GCA_046732455.1 Thermoproteota archaeon
GACATAGCAACGGATAACTGTAATGGCAAATGGCATGGCCTCAAATCTGCATACGAATTCAATTGGTCAAACAACAGCCTTACTAAGATAGCTTCGATGAAACATGGTAGATGGTATCCAACATGTGTAACGATGCCTGCCGGCAACGTCATGGTAACGGCTGGATATGATGAATACGGCGATCATAATAGGCTTGTTGAAATTTACAATTCAAGCTCGAAAACGTGGAGCATCCGCTCAGCGTCGAGTGGCGGCAGCACATACAAAGTGGGCGCTAGTTCTGCCGGCACCTGTAGTGGTGCAGGCTCGCCTTCATATAGTGGAGCCGCTCCAAATCTTTTCCTCTACCCTAGGATGCACCTGATGCCGAGCGGAAATATCGTAGTCGCTGGTATGCTCGATGACATCAGGCTTTGGAATCGTTCAACGGGTTCATGGTCGACACTTGGGTTGAGCTCGCCTTCATATAGGCACTATGGCACTTCCGTCCTGCTACCACTCAGCAACACTACTTCTGAGAAAGGCAAGATCTTGATAGTTGGAGGGTCACCAACGTCTTCTGACCCTGCCACACGTAGCTGCCAGATCTTTGACTTTAATACCGGCAACCCAAGCATTCGAACTGTCGGATCACTTGCATATGGAAGAAAGTATCTTGCACCTGTAATACTGCCTGATGGCAGGGTAGTAGTGTTTGGGGGAGCCGCGCAGGGTAATAACAATCCTCGGTATGTGCCCGAGATGTTCAATCCTTCAACAGAGACATGGACGACATTATCAGCCGCATCGGTTCCCCGTGTCTATCATCAAGTTGCGCTTTTGCTTCCAGATGGCAGAGTGTGGACTGCAGGAAGCACACCTACAAGGAGCAACTGGGAACTTCGAACAGAGTTTTTCCGGCCCGCTTACTACTCTGCAACGAGGCCAAGCATTTCCAGCTCTCCAACTGTTGGAGCCTACGGCGGATCGATAACGATATCTACATCAAGCGCATCAAGCATATCGCGGGCTACACTTGTGAAATGCCCTGATACAACTCACCACTATGACTCCAACATGAGGCACATTGCGCTCGCGGTCAGGAGCCGCACTTCAAGCAGCGTCACGGTAGCAGCTCCACTTAACGCCAACCTCGCACCACCCGGGTATTACTATATCCATGTCATAAACAGCTCTGGCATCCCATCGGCTGCTAGAATAATCAGAATTCCTGGATCTGCTATCTAAATCAACCTGAAGGATGCGCCTGAATTCCCTGATATGATAGCTAAATCAATGAAATATTCCACGTTGATGGAACTAGGTTAACCTTGTCCACTAATTGATCAGTCACAAGTTAAAAAGTAACTTCTCAATGTAATATCTCTATAGAGCACTTTAAAAAAACTGATAAAGGAGCGGGCCCATCGAGCTTTGGATAAAAATTCATTTGAATCCAAAGATCAGAATCTTGTCTTATTGACGGGAGTATATAGCGGCTAGCCTCACCTTTCGTCCTCTGTGAATAATCTCCATGAGCACTGCAATGAATTGATAGCTGCCATTTGTGAACGCAAAAAGTTATCTACAATTCATGCGTTGCCTTAGTTATTTAGTTTGAAAATCTACACCGTCGGTGGAACCCTCGCAATATAGTTATCGACTACCCTGGAAATATAATACGTGACCTACTGAGACAATAGCGCAATAATGCAATAGACTAGCAGAAAGATATTGCGGACTCGGTCTTCTCAATGCATATATCAAATAAGGTATCAAATGATAATCTATTGAATCCAAAAAGACCACTGATTTTTGTTCCAGGCATAAGAACCTCTAGGCTTGCAATCAGAAAAGAAAATGGTTCTTTGGAACACTTTTGGCCTCTGATGCCACACGAGTTTTTGGTAAGGGAAAAACTCGACAGAGTGTTTCATTACCTAGAATCCACCATTCGTCTCAAGGCAGATGATAATAACGATGAGAATGTCACCGTAGTGGCGACTAGCTTGATTCCTTTTGCATATGACGGCCTGATAAAATCAATTCTGGCGTGGGGTTACAAGCCAAATTTTGACTTCTGGATATTTCCTTATGACTGGCGGCAATCCAACAGAATCTCTGGCCATCTACTGGCAAAGTTCATAGAAGAAAAGACAGAAGGCAAGTGCGACGATGGTGTTGATATAATTAGCCATTCAATGGGAGGGATAATAGCCCGCGCAGCTTCTTTAAGTGGAGCACCAATTAGACGCACTGCTTACATTGCCTGTCCACACCTGGGTTCACCCTTGGCTTATTTTATTCTCCACCCGCAGATAGACAGTAGAAGGTTTATTGGTTCTGCCTATCACAATTTCCCATCGAGTACTTATTGGCAGCCTCCTAATAATGACACAAATAATAACAATATTGAACGTAGAAAAACTCTTTATCAAAGGAGAAAGGAATTATTTGTTAAATTTCCTTCGATGTATGAACTTTTACCGGATGAGTCTTACTTGAGAAACAGAGCCATTTTGTTCACAGATGGCAAACCAGAATCAGGCGCAGAGGATACATATCTGAAAAGCGACTGGGCCTTTAATGAAAAAGATATGAGAAGTGGTGTCATAAATGCGATGGAATTCAAAAGACAGCTTGGAGAGGAATTACCCCGACGACAGAATGTTCTCTTAGTTTGCGGTACAAATCAACTGACATGTGATACAATACACTATAGAACAAGCTATCATGCGTCAATAACAGAGCGCAGACCCGGTTATCTTATGCAACAGGGCTTTTCTTTGCCCTATGATTCGGGTCAGGGCGGAGATGGGTATGTGCCTGTATCAAGCGCAATGGCTTCGGTAGCTGGAACACCTGCATACACTAATTCTGTGTTTATTCCAGAAGCGCATACCGTTTTGTCAAATGCAAAAGCCACAATCGAAGCAATCGGCAGGTTTCTAGCAGCATAGTGTGTAGTAGATGTCGATATAGGGTAATGATCATGATGATGGAATGATTCCGTAGCATATCTCAGAATGCAAGGATAGTATTAGTTGCGATTATGAGGTCATGTGCCTGCTACTCTGTAGATAGAGAGCAGAGAGATACATTACATACTTAGAAGGCAGGCAGTGTGCGCACATACATGCTATTTTATAAAAGACCTGTAGACAGCAAGGACGGGCATAAACGAACATCAAGTCATTACCTAACATACGTAAACCCCACCACTTGCGCTACAGGCTACCTTATTCAGGAATAAAAAGATATTTTTGAATTCTGCAAAATGCTTCTGAATTATTACTACAAGTCCATCCACTAATAGAGACTCTTATAATGTATACGGATTAGGAGAACAAGGACTGAAGTCTGACACTTCTCGATTTTTGAACAAAAATTCATTCGAATCTATCAGAATTTTGCTTGTAGTTTAAGTACTGTGGGTTAAGAGAGATTTTGGTAAAAGTTTAAAGCTGGCTTCTATCTCATTAAGGTAGAACCCTTCTAAAAAGAACTGATAAGGGAGCGGGCCAGTGGGGATTACATCTTGCATATAATCGGGTCTATTATTGAATCTTTAACGGTTATCTACAAGCCTTGATGGGGGTTAGGGTCATGGTAAAACCTACAATTAAGCACGTCTAAAAGAGTGGGCCCAAGGGGCTCTGCGTGGCTGTTATCGGTTCTTTGGAAAGGTTCAGAATTAGTAGGGGTCAATGTAGATCAAAAAGTTTTTCTGCGCCTCAGAGCTTGTTTAAAGCTTAGAGATACGCCGCATCCCAAACACTCTTTCTCTCATGAGTGTGAAACAGGTGACGCATGGTTAGAGCTGTGATAATATACTTCTTCCAGAGAAGTGCAAGACGAGAAATTAAATAACAAAGGTCATACCTTTAAATTCTTAATAGACCAATGGCGTGATAACGATGATTAAGTCTGAGGTAAGGAGAATTCTAGATATCGTTGCAGACTTGTCGCAGAATGACATTAAGAAGGATGTCCTTGAGACTGAGATAATTTCACATAGCGGACTTCCAGCTGTAGAGGTAAGGAATTACCTAAATGATTTGCAGTGGCTGAATTTAGTTAAAGAAGCACTGCCTAGACCAAGCCATGCAGAGTTTAGAATATGGAATGTAACAGAAAAAGGATTGCAGGATAGATCCCGTCAGGATCACACATAGTCACAATGATGTGACTATTGCCGTATTGAATGTAGGATCAACACTGATGCTAAAATCTGAATAATTAATGCGGGCCCGTCGGGATTAGGTCCCTGCGTGTAATAGGGTTCTATTATCACTTGGTAGCGCCCTAGTGTATGAAAGACAGTATTGTAGGATTAAATGAAATATTCACAAAACAGAATTTTTGAATTCTATAGAATTTTTTGTCTTTGTAACTGCATAACAATATAGTCCACAGTTTTGGGAATTGGCATTAGCTGCAGTTTACTTATATTTATCCTCCTTCTATGATTTTCAGAAATGGTAAACTATTGCTTAGCATTACCTTATCTTCCAGGAGGAGTAGAACTAGCAAAGAAGTTTGCACAGGAAAACGGTAATACCAAAGAACATGACGAATTCTATAGAATTGCTGGCATTTCTCGCGAAACCATTTGGATTCAGCGGAGTCAGCCAGGCAGCGGTGCTCCTGATCTTAGCGTAGTTAGTATAGAGACAGATGACCTTGCCAATATGCTAAAAGAATATGCTACTTCAATTCATCCATGGGCCATAAAGTTTCGTGAATATGCAAAGAAAGCATTTGGAGTGGACTTCTCAGGTCCTCCACCACCACTGAATGAGAATATAGTAGATTGGAAGAGGCAGAGCATTTGAGTAGTATGAGGATTTGGTATAGTGTAAAGGTTCTCTGATTTTAGTTTCTAGCCTTTGAGTCATTTCTCGCTATTTCATCCTCATCATTTTTGGTCATTAATGTATACAAAACCACAGACATTAGAACCCGTATGATTAGCAGGCCTGTCGCGCAGTGAAGTGATATCCCCTCAAAAAGCGGATTCCTTGCTAGTCCTTTTTTTGAGAGCAACGGGTAGCTAAAAAGTTTTCTGCGGCGTAATGCGGAGGGATTTGGATAAAAATTCATTTGAATCCAAATTTGAGAGTTTACTTGGCTAACAGATATCAGAATAACTGTCTCGTGCCTATCAAAACAATGGAGTAATTTCATTTATCTTAATCAAGAAATCGTCATGAGATGTACAGCCAATAACAATTGCAAGTCCTCATAGGACAATGATCCATAATAGCCAGATTTTTTGCTATATTTGATGGTATGAGACAAGGGGTATGACTTTATTGCGAATTATTGAATCATAGTCAGCTTCGTTCTCAAATGAGACCATGAGAATAAAATCACCATTCTTGCCTATTGGTATAACTGCACGCTTCACCTTCTCATAGAAGGTTATAGAATATATGGTCTTTCCAAGCTTTCCTTCGATCAGCCTCCTGGTGCTCATCCTTAAGACTGAATGCTCAATAGATTCGATTGTTTCTTCTCGTGTTAACAACGGAACCAATCCCTCCCTGTATTTTGCTGATACTATGGTTCTCCGCATATTGGCGATGCCCGCAAATCTAATCGTCTTGTCTAGGTCTATAATGTTCTGGCAAACATCTTCAAACAATGAAGAAGACATTTTTACATATTCTTGAATACCTGGGTATCATCTTATATTTAAAATTAGACGCTACTAATATGTATTGCAATGTACGCATTGTCTTTGGAACTATCTGTATATAGCAACAAACACTATAATCCGTTTTTCTTATCTGGTGCCGTCGGCATAAAATATTTGGATGTTTCTGAGCGAGAAAAATGTGCATGGTATTTTATCAAAGTTCTACTTAGCTACTAAAAAAAGAATTGGAGGGCTAGAAAGTCCTAGGATGTGATTATGATATCGAAGAAATACCTTGATCGAAGCAGGTTACTTTGTCTACTAATTGTTAAGGTAAGAGTCTAAAACTAGCTTCCCTGCGTTATAGCTCGATAGAAGCCTTATAAAATACTGATAAGGAAGCGGGCCCGTCGGGATTAGATTCCAGCATGTAATCGGGTTTACTACTGCTAAAGCTTTAAAAGTTGTTCAGTTAGTCATGAGGGATACAAATATGGCGTATCAAGATTAGCATTGGAACAATGTATGGAATAGGAAAAAAGTTCAAATAGCCAGAGGACCCCGACCCACACGTGAAGGCAAGGGCAACCAACACAAAGGCCAAAACCAAATGGCATCTTAATGGCCTCTATCTTGATAGCTGCAACTGTGACTGGGGCTGTCCATGCCAATTCAATGCAAACCCGACTCATGGGAATTGTGAAGGCCTATCAGCCATTCATATTACAGAAGGAAAATACGGAAACGTAAAACTTGATAGACTTAATTTTATATGGATTGCCTCATGGCCGGGACCAATACATGAAGGTCATGGCAAAGCGTCAATATACATAGACAATAGAGCATCTGATGAACAGTTTAACAAGCTGTCAATGATCCTAACTGGAGGGGCCAAGGGCTCTGCATTTGATGTATACGGTACGACGCTCGATCATCTTGAAGAGCCCAAACTAGCTAAAATGACTTTTCAGTTGAACGGGATTAGAAGTCAAATAAAGGCAGAAGGCGTAGGTGAATCGCAGCTTGAACCCATAAAGAACCCTGTGACAGGTAAAGCTCACAGAGTAAGCATCGTATTGCCAGCGGGCGGCTTTGAATCTGCAAGAATGGACATGGCGTCCTCAAGGATGCTTGTCGTAAATGATGGATACTTTGAATTTAAATATGAAGGCACCTATGGGAGCATTCAGAAAATTTCATGGAGAGGAACCGGACCTTAATAACTCTTGTAAATCGGGATTAGTAGTTTTAAGTTTTTACCACCTTCAGATCTAAAGATCCATCATTATCAACCCAGACTATATCACAGTCTAGCTTTGACCTTGAGTCCTTAGCCCTATATTCCAATAGGATGCAAATGTAATTTCCGCAAATGATCCCTTCAATTTATGGCTCGATTTAATTTGAACCATATATTGGCTTGTTTGCTAATTGTTCAGCCAGGACTTAAGAGCACACATATTTTGCTATCACCAGCCATAGACAATGAGGAGGATGATTTTAATATATAATAACAGAAAAATCCTTATCTACTTTTTCATCCACTTCTGGCAAAAAAAGAAATCAAAAAAATAGGATAAAAAAATTAGAATATAACTTTAGTCAAATAGGTTAGGACTCAGGACCCAAGGTATTTAGTCTCTATGTAGGTCACGAAGTAATCCGGGTTATAGCCTTCATTGAAATTATTATTAAGAAGCACTTTGGGTGCATAAACAGATCCGTGTTGGTGTATTTTTAATCTTAACCATTCTCTGATAGGCTTGAAATTACCCTTCTTGATGTCTTCTTCGTAATCCTCAAGGTCTTTGCGCATCTTTGATGCAATGACCGCTGAAACCAAGTTTCCCAAAGTGTAAGTTGGAAAATAGCCAAAGAGGCCACTGCTCCAATGAGTATCTTGAAGCACGCCCTGTGAATCCTTAGTTGGTCTCACTCCAAGCAGCTGATCCATTCTATCGTTCCAGAATTCAGGAATTTCAGAGATACTTAGTTCATCTCCAAATATTTTTTTCTCTATCTCATATCTTATTGCTATATGAAGATTGTATGTAACTTCGTCGGCGTCAACTCGTATATAATCAGGCTTGACATTATTGAAATACAGGTACAGCTCCTCATCTGTTGCTTGGTTTGCGAAACTTACTTGCTTTCTAATCAAGGGAGCTATCAATTGAACAAAAGGTAGGCTTCTGCCCACAATATTCTCCCAAAACCTTGACTGAGATTCATGGAGCGCAAGCGAAGATCCGCCTTCAAGAGGAGTAACAGATAATGACTGATCACATTGCAGATTATACAAGGCATGACCAGCTTCATGAATAGTACTAGATATCGACTTTTTGAAATCAGTCCCTTCATACCGGGTAGTTATTCTGACGTCGTTGAGGCCCATAGCCTCAGTGAAAGGAT